>JAFSZQ010000033.1 GCA_017458885.1 Oscillospiraceae bacterium | reverse complement strand
GCAGCGCCGCCGCCACGACGAACAGCGCCGCGGACTCCATCTCGCTCGCCTTGACGCCGAGGCGCTTCCAGCTCTCCCACTTGTTCAGCAGCTCGTAGTAGACGGGGCTCTTTTCGGGGCTGTGCTGCCCGTAGAAGCTGTCCTTGCACTGCACCACGCCGCAGTGCGTCGCGTAGCCCAGCGCGCGCGACGCCTCCGCCAGCGCGGCGGTGAGATCGAAGTCCGCGACGGCGGGGAACTCGATGGGCGCGTACTCCATGGAGGTGTGCTCAAAGCGGATCGCGCCGGTGGCGACCACGATGTCGCCCGACTTCACGGCGAGGTCGATGCCGCCGCAGGTGCCGACGCGGAGGAACGTGTCCGCGCCGAGCTTGTGCAGCTCCTCCATCGCGATGGACGCGGACGGGCCGCCGATGCCGGTCGAGCAGACGCTGACCTTCTCGCCGAGCAGCGTGCCGGTGTAGGTCGTGTACTCGCGGTTTTGCGCGACGAGCTTCGCGCCCTCGAAATGCGCGGCGATGGACGCGCAGCGCCCCGGGTCGCCGGGCAGGATGACGTAGCGCCCCACCTCGCCCTCGGCGCAGTGGATGTGGTATTGGCGTTCCAGCTCTTGCATGACGATGCCCTCCCGTGTTAAGATACCTTATTATATCCAAAGCGGGCGCACATTGCAAGGAGGAGATGCGGACATGGGCTATCAGACCATCCTGTTCGACATGGACGGCACGGTGCTGGACACGCTCTGTGATCTGTGGGCGAGCACCAACGCCGTGCTGCGGGAGCTGGGGTACCCCGAGCGGACGCGGGAGGAGATACGCGCGTCCGTCGGCAACGGCGCGGAGAACCAGCTCCGCCGCGCGCTGCCGGAGGGCGTCGGCGACGCCGCGCTCGCCGACGCGCTCAAACGCTACAAGGCGCATTACGCCGCGCACTGCCGCGACCATACGAAGCCGTATGACGGCGTCGTGCCGATGCTGCGGACGCTCGCCGCGGCGGGGAAGCGCCTCGCCGTCGTGTCCAACAAGCCGGACGAGATGGTGCGGATACTCAACGCGGAGCACTTCGGCGGTCTGTTCGCCGTCGCGGTCGGGGAGACGCCGGAGCGCCGCCGCAAGCCCGCGCCCGACGCCGTGGAGGCGGCGCTCGCCCTGCTCGGTGCGCCGAAGGACGGCGCGGTCTACGTCGGGGACTCCGAGGTGGACGCCGCCACCGCGCGGAACGCGGGGCTGCCGCTCATCGCCGTGAGCTGGGGCTTCCGCTCCCGCGCGGCGCTGGAGGCGGCGGGGGCGGAGGTCGTCGCCGACGCGCCGGAGGAGCTGCTGAAGCTGTGCCTGTAAATGGAAAAGCCGGCCGCAAGGCCGGCTTTTTTGCGCTTTTTTGCATTACGCGGGGTAGTGCCCCAGCACCTTGCCGAGCGTCCGCAGGCGCGTCTCGTCCTCCACCACGATGTCCGCGTACCGCGGGTTCAGCGAGCGCAGCTTCGCCCGCCGCGCCGCGCGGTCGGCGATCAGCTTCTTGCAGTACGCCTGACCGTCGTAGACGAAGATGCCGAGGTCGCCCGGCTCGACGGCGGGCGTCGGGCGCACGAACACCGTGCAGCCGTTCGGGACGTCCGGCTCCATCGAGTCGCCGGAGACGCGCACGCCGAACTCCGCGCCCTCCGGCGCGAGCGCGGCGGGGTACTGCTCCAGCGTGAAGTCCGGCGCGTCGATGTAGTTGCCGAGACCCGCGGCGGCGGGCTGGTCGTAGACCTTGAACTCCACGAACCCGTCGCGGCGGCGCTTCGCCTTCGGGAAGGGGACGACCACGGGCGTCTCCGGCTCCGCGCGGGCGTATTTGCCCGACGAGACGAGGTCGGCGGTGTAGCCCGCGACCTTGTCCTGCCCGTCGTCGTTGAGCGCGCCGAACGGCTCCGCGAGCGCGGCGAGCTTCTTCGGCAGCGCGGGGGCGCTCTCGTCCCAGCCGAGCAGGTACGCGGGCGAGACGCCCAGCTCGTCCGCGAGCAGCGCGAGGCGGTCGAGCGGGATGTTGGTCACGACGCCCGTCTCGTATTTGAAAATGGTTTGCTTCGTTGTGCCGCAGCGCGCGCCCAGCTCCTCCTGCGTCAGCTTCAGCGTCTCGCGCGCCGAACGGATGCGGTCTCCCAAGGTCATGACAGGGTCTCCTTTTTGCTTGATGAGATCATCGTAACATAAAAATTTTCAAAAATCAAGAAAAAATGACTTGACAAGTTATCGAACGCGTGTTATATTAAGGGCAACTTAAAAAGTTACCGATGAACGATGCGGTGGGCGGGATGTGTGCCCAGAGAGCTTGTAAGTGGGACTGTTTTGCGTAAATAGTAACTTATCAAGTCATATTTGAGGGGCGACACTGGGGACATCGGAAACGAAAGGGAGGTGAACGCATGGCGGCGAACAAGACGGACGGAGCGGCGGAGAAGCCGAAGCGGACGCGGAAGGCGAAGGCGCCGGAGATGACGCAGGACGACCTGATCCGCGAGTATCTGGAGGTGTACCACCGATGTATGATCGAGGATCCGAAATCCTTTGACGCGAAGGACGCGCTCAACGCGCTCGACCAGATCAGCAAGATGCTCGGGCTGGACGCGCCGATCCGCTCGGCGGACGTGGACGGCAACCGCGTCATCCTGACGCTGGGCGACGGGGTGGGCGACCGTGGCGACTGAGATCGCGCTCGCGCCGCCCCAGCCGAAGCAGGAGCTGTTCTTCGCCGCGCGGGAGCGTTACGTCTGCTACGGCGGGGCGCGCGGCGGCGGCAAGAGCTGGTGCGTGCGCCACAAGGCGGTGCTGATGGCGGCGCGGTACGCGGGCATCCGCATCCTGATCCTGCGCCGCACGCTGGTCGAGCTGCGCGAGAACCACATCCGCCCGATGCGCGCGATGCTGCGCGGCGCGGCGGAGTGGCGCGCGACGGACAAGACCTTCGAGTTCCCGAACGGCAGCCTGATCGTCTTCGGCTACTGCGACGGCGAGAGCGACGTCGACCAGTATCAGGGGCAGGAGTACGACGCGATCTTCCTGGACGAGGCGACGCACTTCACCGAGTACCAGTACGCGACGCTGACCGCGTGTTTGCGCGGCGCGAACGACTTTCCGCACCGGATGTACCTGACCTGCAACCCGGGCGGCGTGGGGCACGCATGGGTGAAGCGGCTGTTCATCGACCGCGACTTCCGCGGCGGCGAAAGGGCGGAGGATTATGTGTTTATCCCCGCCAAGGTGACGGACAACCGCGTGCTGATGGAAAAAGACCCCGAGTACGTCCGCCGGCTCGACAACCTGCCCCACGGCTTGCGCGAGGCGTGGCGCGACGGGAACTGGGACGTGTTCGCGGGGCGGTACTTCACCGAGTGGGATCGGGAGAAGCACGTCGTGGAGGCGTTCCGGCCGCCGGAGTGGTGGCGGTGGTATGTGACGCTCGACTACGGGCTGGATATGCTCGCCGCCCTGCTCATCGGCGTGGACGACCGAGGGGAGGCGTACGTCGTGGGCGAGGTGTACGAGGGGCGCGACCTCGGCGAGGGGCACGACGGGCTGATCGTGTCCGAGGCGGCGGAGCGCGTCAAGGCGCTCGCGGCGGGGCATACGGTGACGGCGTACCTCGCGCCGCCCGACCTCTGGAACGCGCGGCAGGAGACGGGCAAGAGCGTCGCGGACATCTTCGCCGAGCACGGCGTCTATTTGACAAAGACGAGCAACGACCGCGTGGACGGCTGGCTCGCGGTGAAGGAGTGGCTGAAGATCAGGCGGTGCGAGGACGGCGAGACGCGGCCGCGGCTGCGGTTCTTCCCGAACTGCCGGAACCTCATCCGCACGCTGCCGCTTTTGCAGTACGACGAGAAGCGGGCGAACGACGTGCGCAACGAGCCGCACGAGCTGACGCACGCGCCGGACGCGCTGCGTGGCTTCTGCGTGTACTGGACGGGCGCGGGGCGCGAGCCGTCGGCGGCGGCGCGCTTGAAGCTCATCGACAAACTGGAAGGGAAGAAGAGAAAAGCAAAATGAGAAAGGAGCAAGTGATGGCACTGTTCAAACACACCCCCACGCCGGAGGGGTACGAAAAGGGGCGCGTCTACGACTACGCGAGCGCGGAGGGGCGCGTCGCCACGGCGGAGTGGCTGTTCCAGCAGGCGCGGGACGAGCGCGCCGTCCGCGAGGCGGAATGGCGCAGATACAATGACTACTACAACAACGCCCACGACGCGGCGCGCGAGATGGCGGAGGCGCTCGAGGAGAGCGGGCTGCCGTGGACGCCCGCCTGCGTGCCCGACCCGTACATCATGGTCGAGAGCCAGATCGAGCCGGACGTCCCCGTGCCGGAGTTCCACGGGCGGGACGACGACCTCGACGGCGTGAAGGCGAAGGAGCGCGAGCTGGCGGTCAAGTACATCATCGAGGAAAACCGCCTTGGCGACCTCAACACCGCCAACGAGCGGCGCTTGCGCAAGCTCGGCGACGCATTCTGGAAGGCGTACTGGGACGAGACGATGCCCTGCGGCGACCGCCGCGGCAACATCCGCGTGCGCGACGTGGCGGTGCAGGACGTCTACCCCGACCCCACGGCGGGGCCGGAGGGGCTGCAAAACGGCGAGTACGTCATCTACCTCTACACGATGCACAAGCTCAAGTTCTGGCGGCTGTACCACGACACGCTGCAAAAGCAGGACAAGACGCTCGACGACGTGGTGGGCGCGGCGCAGTACCGCGCGGCGGACGACATTTTGGAGCCATACACGCAGTCCACCGCGGCGCGCTGCGACCTCGTGCAGGTGATGGAGTTCTGGTACCGCCAGCCGTTCGACACGAAGGACGCGCGCGCGGGCAGCGTCGCGTGCAGCATCCAGGCGGGCGGCGTGGAATTGAAGCACATCCCGAACTACTGGGTGAAGCTGAACGGGCAGTGCGACCTGTTCCCGTTCGTGCACTACTGGTGCATCCGCGATGAGACGCAGTTCTGGAACAAGAGCGAGCTGGAGCCGATCCTGCCGCTGGTGGACGCCGCCGACCGCGAGCTTGCGACGGGCCTCTTTAACGACGCGATGACCGCGAACGACGTGGTCGTGCTCGAGGACGGCGCGCTCGCCCCGGGCGAGGAGTTCACGAACGTCCCGGGCGCGGTGGTGCGCGTCAACCAGGGGCGCGGCGGCGGCATCGCGCGGCTGGGCGGGCTGTCCGACGGCGTGAAGAGCCTGAGCATGGTCGGCTGGCTGCAAAACCAGATCCAGCGCGCGAACCGCAACTACGACTCCAACAACGGGCAGGAGACGGCGCGCGTCACGACCGCGAGCGGGCTGATGCAGCTCCGCTCCGACGCGCTGACGCAGCAGAAGATCAAAGCCGCCGACCGCAACGCGGGCTTCTGCCGCCTCTACGAGCTGCTGGACAAGCTGGCGCTCGAATATTTTGACGACGACCGGCTGCTCTTCCTCGGCGCGAAGCAGAGCGGGGAGCGGGGCGAGAGCGTCGTCTACAACGGCGCGAACTACGCGCGCGCCACGCCCGAGCTGCGCGACCCGCTCACGGGCGAGGTCGTCAGCGAGCGGCGGGTCTACTACCCGCGCGTGGACGTGACCGTGAGCGTGGGCGCGAGCATCGGCAGGAGCCCCGCCGCGACGGTGGACGTGCTCGAAAAGCTCGTCGCCACGAAGGTCACGGCGGAGAACTGGAGGCTGCTCGCGGCGGAGCTCGACTGCCTCGACATCCCGCAGAAGCAGGAGATCGTGGCGCAGTGGCGCGAACGCTTTGAAACGGTCGATCCGCCCGCAGGCGCGGGCGAAGCGATAAATATTTGAACGAAAGGGGTAAAGACAGATGGATCAGGAAAACGCAGTCAACGCGACCGAGCCGGAGCAGACCGACGCTCTGGACGAGATCGCGGCGGCGAAGAAGGCGCGGCTCGACTTCGCCATCCGCGACCTCGACGAGTTCCTCGCGCGCCACGCGGACGTGGACGTGGAGAAGCTGATGGGCAACCGGGGCTTCGTCCGCTTCTGCGGCTCGCGCATGGGCAGGGAACGCCTCGCCGACCTGTACGACGACTTCACGGCGCTCGTGCGCGAGGCGGGCGCGGCGGCGGTCGCGCGGACGCAGAGCCGGAGCGGACGTTCCACCGGCGGCGGCACGGCGGGCGGCGCGCTGCTCACGCCGGCACAGAAGTATGTGCTCGACGCGTGGAACGCGGAGCATCCCGAAATGGCGATGACCGCAAAAGAATTTTTGGGCAGATAAGAAAGGAGAAATGACATGAAATTCTATCAGAAGCTCGACGGCGCGGCGCATGTCAGCGCCCGAGAGTACGACGTCGCCGCATCGACGGCGATCACCGAGGGTCAGTTCGTCAAGCTGTCCGGCGGCAAGGTCGTCTCCGCCGTCGCGGCGGAGACCGGCGCGCTGCTCGGCGTGGCGGCGGAGAACCACAGCGGCAGCGCGGATGCGCTCGATCCGCGCGCGAACGGCACGAAGCTGCTCGTCATCGACGACCCCAGCGCCGTGTTCCAGTGCGCCGCGCCGCAAATCACCGCCTCCGGCGGCAGCGCGACCACGCTGGAATTCACCGCGGGGCAGTATTTCGCCAACGACGACTTCAATGGCGGCTATGTCAAGCTCGTCAGCAAGGCGGCGGACAGCACGAACACCGACGAGATCGGCACGGTGCGCGAGATCACCGACTTCGCCGTGACCGCGAGCACGAAGGGCACGTTCACGCTCGCCTCCGGCGGGTCGCCGAACGCGGGCGACGTGTACGAGGTCTACCCGCCCGTGGGCTTTGCCAAGGGCAACCTCAACGCCGCGAAGGACGGCGTCGTGCTGTCCGCGAGCGCGAGCCTGCCCACCCGCGTCATCGGCGCGGATGTGGGCTTCGGCAAGATCAACGTCCAGATCAAGAAACATATATTTGCCGTTGACGCTTAAGGCGTCACGGCAAGAAAGACAGCAATAACAATGCCGTAAGTTCCCGTTCCCGCGTCCCCTCCGAGCGCAAACCAAGGAACTGTTTGCGCGAGGAAGAAGAGACGCAGCGGAGTGAACGGAAACGACCGAAGCGCCGCCTGTGGCGGAAGAAGCGAGGGAGTTTCGAGGCAGCGCCCCGCTTGCCGCGACCGAAGGGAAGCGGAAAGCGGCTGGCGCAACGGTGCAGACCTCGCGCTTGCGCGGGGGCGAGCGATACGGAGCTTGCGGCGACGATGAAAGGAGATTTTACTTATGCCTAACAACACCGCATGGAAGACCGACAACTACAAGTTCGTCGGCAAGGCGTTCGACTACGCCTACGCCAACCGCCTGAGCAAGCTGCTCGCCATCCTCGGCGTCGCCAGCTCCAACAGCATCGACTACGAGCTGACCGGCTCCGGCGGCTACGGGGAGCTTCAGCCCTACGATGGCAGCAATCTGAACTTCGCT
>JAFSZQ010000032.1 GCA_017458885.1 Oscillospiraceae bacterium | reverse complement strand
TGGAGAAGATCGTCCGCGTCCACTTCGGTTCGCTTGACGAGACACTGCTGCGGCAGGCGATGGAGGCGTTCTACTTCCTGCGCGGCATCGACGGCATCGAAAAAAAGCCGTCCACCAGCGAGCTGGTGGACTGGATACGGGCGCTGGAGCTCGGCGGCGTCGACCCCGCGCGCATCCGTGCCGAGATCCCGTTCGCGGGCGTGCTGCTCAAGAAGGACAAGGACGTCGCCGCGATGGAGCGGCGGCTCGGCAGGTAACGCGCGATGGGGACGTTTTGGCACGCGCTCGCCTCGGTCGCGATCATATTGCTGCTGACGGCGACGGGCTGGCTCTGCGGCGAAAAGGGCTGGATGACCGCCGCGGGCAAGGCGTTCCTCAGCCGCTTCCTGCTCTCGCTGGCGGTGCCCTGCCTGAGCATCTACGGGCTGCGGAACAACCTGACGCGGGAGATGATCGGCGATTCGCTCAAGCTGCTCGCGGCGGCGCTGCTTTGCAACGCGCTCAGCTTCGCGCTCGCGGCGCTGCTCGCGCGGCTGCTGCGCCTGCCGAAGCGGCGGCGGGGCGTGTTCCTCGTGATGTGCGCCCTGTCGAACGCGATGTTCATCGGCTACGCGATGTGCACGGAGCTGTTCGGCGACGCCTGCGTGCCCTATGTGATGATCTTCTACCTCGCCAACACCTGCTTTACGCAGACGCTGGCGATGTGGCTCATCCGCCGCTCGGGGGAACAGGAGGGCGGCGGCTGGCGGGAGGCGCTGCGCTTCCTGCGCTCGCCGACGGTGCTGGGCGTGCTGATCGGCTTCGCGCTGGTGCTGCTCGACGTGCGTTTGCCGTCGTTTCTGATGTCGTACCTGCGGTACATGAACAACCTCGTCTCGCCGCTGGCGCTGCTGCTGACGGGCTACATCATCTACGAGATGGGCTGGGACAAGCTGCGCCTCGACCGCGACCTCGCGGTCGCGCTGGCGTTCCGCTTCCTGCTCGCGCCCGGGCTGTACGCGCTGTGCTGCACGCTGGCGGGCATTCAGGGTCTGGCGCGGGACACGTTTCTCGTGGAGGCGGCGATGCCGATCGTGACGCAGACGGTCGTCGCCGCCGCGCAGTATGGCGCGGACGAGGAGTTCGCCGCGCGCGGCGCGGCGCTCTCGACGCTCGCGAGCTTCGTGGTGATACCGGTATTGATGATATTGCTGTAACAAAGAGGCGGTCTCATTTGAGACCGCCTCTTTGTTACACATAGTTTTGCTTCCCCACGTCGAACACGCCGCGCGTCGTGAGGCGCAGCGTCGGGATGACGGGCAGCGCCATGAACGAGAGCGTCATGAACGGGTCTACCCCGCGGCTGACGCCGAGCGCGAACGCCGCCTCCTTCGCCGCCTCCAGCTTGTCGTTGACGACGGGGAGCGGCTCCCCGCTCATAATGCCCGCGATCTCCAGCTGCAGCTCGCCCTTCGCCTCGCCCCCGTCCCAGACGACGATGCCGCCGTTCAGCTCCACCACGCGGTTCGCCGCCGCGGCGATGTCCTCCTCGTTCGTGCCGACGACGATGATGTTGTGGCTGTCGTGCGAGATCGACGTCGCCACCGCGCCGGACTTGAGCCCGTAGCCCCTGATGTAGCCGATGCCGATGTGGCGCGTGTTCTTGTGCCGCTCGATGACCGCGATCTTGAGAATATCGTTTTCCACGTCGATGCCCGTCGCGTAGCCCGCGTCGGTCGTGACGATCTCGTTCGGCACCATCCCGATCACGCCGCGCGGGCGCGTCTCGGTGAAATCCTCCGCCGTGAGGCGCGCGACGTGGAAGGTCTTTTTCGCGCGCTCCTCCAGAGCCGGATCGATCTCCGGCGGCTTGATCTCCGCGAGCGTCCTGCCGTCGAACATCAGCTCGCCCTTCTTATAGACGGAAAGGATGTTGAAGTCGTCGAAGTTGTCGATGACGACGAAGTCCGCGAGGAACCCGGGCGCGATCGCGCCGCGGTTGTTGAGCAGGAAGTACCGCGCCGCGTGGTGCGAGGCGCACTTGACCGCGATGATCGGATCGACGCCAGCCTTGATCGCGCGCTTTACGATATAGTCGATGTGCCCCTTTTCCAGCAGGTCGTTCGGGTGCTTGTCGTCGGTGCAGAACATACAGTAGGTGTAGTACTGCGGCATGAGCAGGGGCAGCAGCGCGTCGAGGTTGCGCGCGGCGGTGCCCTCGCGGATCATGATGAACTGCCCGCGCTGGAGCTTGGCCAGCGCGTCCTCCAGCGTGGCGCACTCGTGGTCGGAGTAGACGCCCGCGGCGATGTAGGTGTCGAGCTCCTTGCCGCTCAGGCCCGGCGCGTGGCCGTCGATCTTCTTGTG
>JAFSZQ010000031.1 GCA_017458885.1 Oscillospiraceae bacterium | reverse complement strand
TTCTTCATGTGTTCATGAGCCATTCCGGCCTTGATCGTTTTTTGATACCAGACACCACGCCCATCGCCGCGAATAACGTCATCACCGACGTGCCGCCATAGCTGAAAAACGGGAGCGTCAGGCCGACCACCGGCAGCAGAAATAGGCACATGCCGATGTTCATCACGGTCTGGAAAATCAGCATCGCCGCCATGCCGACGCACACCAGCCCCTCCATCGGCGTGCGCGCGTCGCGCGCGACGAGCAGACACCGCACGACGATCGCGAGCAGCAGCAGGATGACGAGCGCGCAGCCGAGGAAGCCCAGCTCCTCGCCGCAGACACAGAAAATATAGTCCGTCTGCCGCTCGGGGAGCGACGAGCGGTAGGGCGACTGGGTCAGCGTGCCGCGGAACAGCCCCTGCCCCGTCCAGCCGCCGCTGCCGAGCGCGAGCATCCCGCGCGTCTGCTGCCAGCCCTTGCCGAGCGGATCGTACTCGTGGTCGAAGACCACCGCGAGGCGCTTATACCAGTCGCCGCGCAGGAGCCGGAACCACCACGCGGCGGCGAGCCCCGCCGCCGCGCCGCCGACGCCGAGGAGCAGCCAGCGCGCCGCCATGCCCGCCGCGAACGCCATGCACACGAACACGAACAGGTACACCAGCCCGCTGCCCGCGTCGCGCGAGACGGCGTAGTACAGCGAGAACATGAACAGCGCGTGCGCCGCCGGCTGGACGGCGCTGGTAAAGCGCGAAAGCCCGCGCTCCTCGCGCAGCCAGACGAGCTGCCACGCCAGCAGGACGATGAACGTGATCTTGACGACCTCCGCCGGCTGGAGCTGGAGCGGGAAACCGTCGAACCCCAGCCACGCGCGGTTGCCGTTGCGCGTCAGCCCCAGCGGGGTGAGCAGGAGCAGGATGAAGCCGGCGTTGAAGGCGAAGAGCCACTTCCACTTCTCGCCCGCCTCCGCGACGTCGATCTGCGAGAGCAGGAAGTACAGCGCCGTGCCCAGCACATAACCCACGCCCTGTACGGCGACGTAGCGCAGCGAGCCGTGGTAGACCGTGTGCGTCGCGCTCAGGATGAGCAGCATCCCGTAGAACGTCGCGAGCGAACAGAGCGCGAAGAGCACCAGATCCGACTGGCGCATCAGGTCGATCAGGACGCCGGAGCCTCGACGACGCACGGCAAGCCGCCCCCTTTCTCGTGTGGAATGGTTGTAGTATACCATCAAAAAAAGAATTGTCAAACCGTGAGGCGCGTGCTATACTGCTTTTTTAGAATGGGTGGAATGGGGGTCGCACTATGCGCTGCACGTCAAACAGTCCCGCCGACACCGAAGCCTTCGGCGAGCGGCTGGCGGGACGCCTGCGCGCGGGCGACGTCGTGGCGTTCACCGGCGCGCTCGGCATGGGCAAGACGGCGCTCACGCGCGGACTTGCACGCGGGCTGGGCTGCCGCGCGCGCGTCACGAGCCCCACGTTCACCATCGTCAACGAGTACGACGGCGATGTGCCGCTGTTCCACTTCGACCTCTACCGCCTGCGCTCGGCGGACGAGCTGTACGACCTCGGCTGGGACGACTACCTCGCGCGCGGCGGCATCTGCGCCGTGGAGTGGAGCGAGCGCGCCGCGTCCGCGCTGCCGGAAGGCGCCATCGTGGTAAACATCGCGCGCGGGAAAACGGACGACAGCCGCGTCATCACGGTCACGGGGGTGGACGAATGAGGATACTCGCGCTCGAGACCTCCGCGAAAAGCGTGTCCTGCGCGGTCGTCGAGGACGGCGCGGTGCTCTCGCGCAGCTTCCAGAACACGGGGCTGACGCACAGCCGCACGCTGCTGCCGATGGTGGATGCGATGCTGCAAAACGCGGAGCTGCCGTTGGAGAGCGTCGGCCTCTGCGCCGTCGCCGCCGGTCCCGGCTCGTTCACGGGGCTGCGCATCGGCGTGAGCGCGCTCAAGGGGCTCGCGTGGACGGCGGACAAGCCCTGCGTCGGCGTCTCGACGCTCGAGGCGATGGCGCGGAACCTCGCGCATTTAGACGGCGCGCTGCTCGTGTGCGCGATGGACGCGCGGCGCGAGCAGGTCTACAACGCGCTCTTCGAGGCGAACGGCGGCGTTTTGAAGCGCCTGTGCCCCGACCGCGCGATCTCGCTGGAGGAGCTGGCGAAAGAACTGCGAAGCGACGCGCGAAAAAAGGTCGTCCTCGGCGACGGGGCGGCGCTCGCGCACGGATACCTGACGCAAAACGGCGTCGCGTGCGCGCTCGCGCCGGAGGCGCTGCGGCATCAGGACGCGGTGGGCGTGGCGCTGGCGGCGGCGGACGCCGCGGCGCGCGGCGAGGTCTGCTCCGCGCAGGAGCTTTCGATCGCGTACCTGCGCCCCTCGCAGGCGGAGCGCGAGCGGGCAAAACGGGAAGCAACGCAACATTGATATAGATGGAGGAACCGCTATGTTTTACGAGAACGACGCACACGTCCACGTCATGGATCATCCCCTCGTCGCGCACAAGCTGACCATCATGCGCAACAAGAACACCAGCACCAAGGATTTCCGCGAGCTGGTGTCCGAGATCGGGATGCTCATCACCTACGAGGCGACGCGCGACCTGCCGCTGACGACGAAGCACATCGAAACGCCCATCTGCGGCGCGGATATGCCGACGCTTGCGGGCAAGAAGATCGCGGTCGTGCCCATCCTGCGCGCGGGGCTGGGGCTGGTGGACGGCGTGCTGCGCCTGATCCCGTCCGCACGCGTGGCGCACATCGGGATGTACCGCGACGAGGAGACGCTCGAGCCGCACGTCTACTTCTGCAAGACGCCGCACGACATCGCCACGCGCGACATCATGATCGTCGATCCGATGCTCGCCACCGGCGGCAGCGCCGACGCGGCGATCAGCGAGATGAAAAAACGCGGCTGCACGCACATCAAGCTGATGGTGCTCGTCGCCGCGCCCGAGGGCATCCGCTGCATCCGCGAGAAGCACCCCGACGTGGACATCTTCTGCGGCGCGGTGGACGAAAAGCTCAACGAGCGCGGGTACATCGTCCCGGGTCTCGGCGACGCGGGCGACCGCATCTTCGGAACGAAATGACCCTTGCCGCTGCGCGGCAACCGCGAAATATGGCTTTGAAATCACAAGACCACATCAGATAACAATATTTTGAGAGGAAGTCAACGAACCATGAGTGCATCCAGAGAAAAGAAGAGCCGCCAGGAGCGCGGCGTCGATTACGTCACCCCCAAGGCGCTGAAGGAGCAGGAGGAGGCGAGAGCCGCCCGCCGCGCCACGGCGATCTTCGCCGTCTGCGCGGTGCTGGTCGTCGCGTTCATCGTCTTCACGCTGCTGAACAACTCCGGCGTGTTCAAGCGTTCCGCCTCCGCCGCGGTCGTGAACGGCGAGACGTATTCCGTCTCCGACGCCGCGTACTATTACTACAACATCCGCGCAAACGCGCTCAACGACAACGAAGACCTCGACTCGAGCGTCTCGCTGCGCGATCAGGCGTACACCGAGAGCGAGGACTACGCCACCTGGTACGACTACGCCGCGGAGCAGACGCTCGACGCGCTCAACCGCGTCGCCAAGGTCACGGCGGCGGCGAAGGAAGCCGGCTACGACGGCGGCGACGAGGTGAACGAGACCGTCAGCAGCACGATGGACTCGCTCAAGTCCTCCGCCTCGAGCAACGGCTACACCGTGGGCGGCTATATCAAGGCGATCTTCAACGGTCTGGTGACCCGCTCCGGCTTTGAAAAGACGCTGCGCGCCGCGGCGCTCTCCGATGCATACCTCGCCTACCGCTCCGAGGCGTCCGGCTACGACGAAGCCGAGCTGCAGGCGGCGTACGACGCCGACCCCGAAGCCTATATGATGGTGCGCTACAACGCCGCGATCTACGCCGCCTCGGACTACGCCGTGGAGGCGGTCGAGGCGACGGAGGATACCGAGGCGGTCGAGGGCAGCGACGGGATCGACGCCGCAAAGGAAGCCGCCGAGGATGCGCTCGCGCGGCTCAAGAGCGGCAGCGAGACGCTCAAAGCCATCGCGGACGAAACGGGCGCCAACTACTCGAGCACCTACGCCTACTACTCCGAGTCCTCCGACATTGCGGCGTGGCTCTTTGACGACGCGCGCAAGGAGGGCGACTCCGCCGTGCTCGATTACACCTACTACGGCATCTCGATGGGCTCGATGGTCGTGGTGTATCACGGCAAGTCCGTCGCCGACTACCATACCGTCGACGTGCGCCACATCCTCGTCGACGACGAGGAGACGGCGAACGACCTGCTCGCGCAGTTCCAGGCGGGCGAGCAGACCGAGGACGCCTTCGCCGCGCTGGCGACGGAGAACTCCACCGACACCGGCAGCGCCGAGAACGGCGGGCTGTACGAGGGCGTTTACAAGGGTCAGATGGTCGCGCCGTTCGAGGCGTGGTGCTTCGACGAGAGCCGTCAGGCGGGCGACACGGGCATCGTGGCGACCGATTACGGCTACCACGTCATGTACTTCGTCGCGCGCAGCGACTACGCCTACTGGCAGGAGCTGGCGGCGAACAAGCTCGCGAACGACTGGGCGGAGAGCCTCTCCGAGGACTACGACTCGGAGCTGCTCGACGGCATGAAGTATATCGACCCGTAAGATGCTCACCGGAACGCTTGTCAACGCGCTGGGCATCCTCGGCGGCTCCGCCGTGGGGCTGCTGCTGGGGAAGCTGATCCCCGCGCGTCTCGCGGACGCGGTGACGAAGGGCGTCGCGCTGTGCGTGTTCTACATCGGCGTGAGCGGGATGCTCGCGAGCGAGGACACGCTGGTGCTGATCGTCTCGATGGTGCTCGGCACGGTCGCGGGCGAGCTGCTCAAGCTCGACGACCGCCTGACCGCGCTGGGCGACGGCGTCGAGAAAAGGTTTGCCGCGCACGGCGTCCGCGGGCGCGTGTCCGAGGGCTTCGTCACCGCGTCGCTGCTGTTCTGCGTCGGCGCGATGGCGATCGTCGGCTCGCTGGAGTCGGGGCTGTCCGGCGACCACGCGACGCTCTACGCCAAGAGTGTGCTGGACACCGTCTCCGCCGCCGTCTACGCCTCGACGATGGGCTTCGGCGTGGCGCTCTCGGCGATTCCCGTGCTGCTCTATCAGGGCGCGATCACGCTGGGGTCGTCGCTGCTCGCGCCGGTGCTGACGGACGCCGTCATCGCCGAGATGAAGGCGGCGGGGTCGCTCCTGATCCTCGCGCTCTCGCTCAATATGCTGGGGCTGACGAAGATCAAGGTGATGAACGCCGTCCCAGCCGTGTTCTTGCCCATGCTGCTGTGCAGATTTTTATGAAACGCAAAAAAAGAACTCCCGATGGGAGTTCTTTTTTTGTGTTTACATATGAATCTCGACCGCGCGCACCACACCGTCCTTGACGTAGAGATCCATCGTGCCGCCGTACGCCTTCGCCGCGGCGAGATCGGCGAACCATGTGCCGCCGTCGCGGTTGTAGCACAGGACGCTCTCGGGATAGACGAGATAGGTCTGCGCGCCGTAGTTCACCGCCGTGTCGCCGATCCACGCCGACGCGGGGACGGCGGTCAGCTTCGTGAGCGGCGCCATATTGATAAAGCTGCCGCTGCTGTTGAAGCCGAACGAAACGAAATCGCCGGTACGGACGCCGTAGCCGGATTGCAGCTTTGCCGTTTTGCCGTTCTTCGGCCCGCGGTCGACCTGTATTTCCGTTGTCTTGTCCGTGGGATCGGTCGGATTGGTCGTAGTATAGACCGTCACCCTGCCGAACAGCTCGTTCGCGTCGTCCCGGATCACGATCAGGTCTACCTCGCCCGCGCCGTTCACGCGCGCGTAGGCGACGCGGCTCTGCTCCACGCGGGAGACGCCGAGCGCCGCGAGGCCCGTCAGCGCGCCGCCGCTGAAGACCAGCGCGCCGTCCGCGAGCTTGTGCGTGCCGAGCGTCATCGTCGTCAGGTCGAGCACGCCCGTGCTGCCGCTCTGCCTGGTGAGATAGATGCCCTTCTTCTCCGCCGTATTGCTCTGCGAGACGCGCACGACCTCGCCCTCGTGCCCGCTGCCGGAGCACGCGAGCGGGAGCAGGCTGCCGCCGCAGATGAGGTAGGTCTTGCCGCCCGCGTCCACATAGGCAAAGGCGTTGCCGCCCGCCGTGCCCGACGCGCCCGCCACCCTGCCGTCCGCGGTCAGGAGCAGCGTCAGCACCTTGCCGGGCTTGAACTGCGCGAGGCTCTGCTGCGCCGTGGGCAGCACGTCGAACGTCGTGCCGCCGAGCGCCGTGAGCGTCGTCGGCGCGCTCGGCGACGGGTCGCACGCCTCGTAATACACCGTGAGGCGCGTGTCGCAGACCAGCACCGCGTCGTTCGCGGCGCTGTAGGTCACGACGTCGTTGCGCTTGAGCGCCGCCGCCGAGGAGCGGACGCCGTTGCGGTAGATCGCGTAGGTCGCCGAGCCGCCGGTGATGGCGTCGAAGCCCGCCGTGGACTTGTCCGCCGAGACGATGACCGCCGCGTCGCCGACGCCGCCGGTCGCCGTGCTCCCGCTCGGCAGGAACGTCAGCGCCTCGCCGGAGGCGTTCGTGATGACATAGCCCTTCAGCCCGTCGAGGAGGGTGCTCGCCATCGGGTTCGCCAGCGTATACTCCTTGTCCTTCGCGCGCAGCTTGCCGCCGGCGAGGTCAAAGGAGTACAGCGTCGTCTCCGCACTGACCGTATAGCCCAGCCTGGCGGCGAGCGTCTCGCCCTTTTCGTTCTTCGCAGAAAGGGCGTTGACGAACAGTTTTGCCGCCTGCGCGCGCGTGATGGCGGCGCTGCCGGAGGCGGAGACGCCCTTGGTCATCCCCGCCCCGTCCGCGAGGGCGATATAGCCGTCGGGCCAGACGCCGCCGGTGTCGGCGTCCGTGTAGCCGAGCTGCCGCGCGAGGATCGCGACCGCCTCGCCGTAGGTGATGGCGCGGTCGGGGAGGAACGTGCCGTCCGGCATCCCGTGGATCAGCCCCGCGTCCGCGCTCGCGGCGTAGTTGACGTAGCCCGCCGCCCAGTGGGACGCCTTCACGTCTGGAAACACCGTGCGGCTGCCGTAGCGCGCGACAATGGCGCGCTGCCCCGTTAAGACCACCGCCATCTTGCAAAATTCGGCGCGCGTCAGGCTCGCGTTCGGGCGGAACGCGCCGTTGCTGCCCTCGACGACGCCCATCAGGCGCAGCACCTCGACGTTCCGCGCGGTCTCTGCGTCGGTCACGTCCGCGAACGCGCCGAGCGCGGACGCCGCCGGCGCGAGCGAGAGCGTCAGCGCGAGGGTCAGCGCCAGTGAAATCAGTCTCTTTCTCATAACAGGAAATCTCCTTCTCATTCCGCGCGAAGCGCCACGACCGGCTGCAGGCCGGACGCCTTGATCGCGGGGTACATACCGAACAGGATGCCGAGCGACACCGAAAACGCGAACGCCGCCAGCGTGATCGTCAGCGAGGGGTAGAGCGACATCTCCTCCCCCACCAGCCCCGCCAGCAGGGTGCCCGCGAGGTGCGTGCCCCCGTAGCCGATGACGATGCCGATGACGCCGCCGACGCCGCAGATCATCGCCGCCTCGACGAGGAACTGCGTGACGATGGACGCGCGCTCCGCGCCGATGGCGCGGCGGATGCCGATCTCGCGCGTGCGCTCGGTGACGGTGACGAGCATGATGTTCATGATGCCGATGCCGCCCACGAGCAGCGAGATGCCCGCGATGCTGCCGAGCACGACCGAGATCATCGTCAGGATGCTGTTGCTCTCGTCCCGCCACTGCTGCTCGCTGTAGGCGTAGCCCCAGCCGCGCTCGCCGTCCTGCGTAAGCGAATTGACGTACGATTGCAGCTTCGCCATGACCGGCGCGACGGTCTGCGAGTCCTTGACCTTGACGGCGCACTCGCTCATGTCCTCGCTCATGTCGGTAAAGAAGCGGCTCGCCGTGTACGGCAGGGCGATGACGCTGTCCACCGAGTAGCTGCTGCCCGCGTCCTTTTCGACGTAGACGCCGACGACCGTGAACGGCACGCCGTTGATCGTGATGTCCTGATAGAGCGGGTCGGCGTAGTCGAACATCGCCTTCGCCGCCCGCGCGCCGAGGACGCAGACCTGATGGTAGCCGTCGATGTCGATCTTGTTGAGGTCGCGCCCGCGCGCGACCGTAAAGCTGTTGACCTTGGCGTACTGGTCGCTGCCGAAGTAGACGCGGGGGCGCTGTTGCCAGTCCATCGTGTCCGAGGTCTTCGCGCCGTACTTGACCGTACCCCACATCTGCGTGTTCGGCGTGACGCCGACCACGTCGTCGCCGAGCCCCTGGCAGTAGTCGTAGATCTTCTCAAAGCCGTTCGACCCGTCGCTCAGGGAGAGCGAGACGGTGATCTTGTTCGTGCCCTGCGCCTCGAACGCCTCCATGACCTTGCGGTTGTAGCCGTCAATGGTGGCGACGATGGTCATGACCGACGCGATGCCGATGATGATGCCGAGCATCGTCAGGAACGAGCGCCCCTTCTTGGCGAGGATGGACTTGACCGCCATCTTGACCGCCTGACCCAATTTCAAGCCCAATCCACCTCCTGTTCGTGATCCTCGACGATCTTGCCGTCGGAGAGCCGCACGATGCGGCGCGCCGTGGCGGCGATGCCGTTGTCGTGCGTAATGAGCAGGATCGTGCTGCCCTCGCGGTTGAGCTGCTGCAAAAAGCTCAGCACCTCCAGCCCCGTCTTGGAGTCCAGCGCGCCCGTCGGCTCGTCCGCCATGATGATGGGCGGGTGCGCCGCGATGGCGCGCGCGATGGCGACGCGCTGCTGCTGTCCGCCGGACATCTCGGCGGGCAGGTGTTTGGCACGGTCGGCAAGCCCCACGCGCTCGAGCGCCTCCATCGCGACGTCGCGGCGGGAAAACGGCGACACGCCCTGATAGATGAGCGGCAGCTCCACGTTCTCCACGGCGTTGAGGGACGGGATCAGGTTGTAGCCCTGGAAGATGAAGCCGATCTCCTTGTTGCGGATGCGGGACAGCTCCTTGTCCGTCAGCAGCGCCACGTCCTTGCCCGCGAGGAAATAGTCCCCGTAGGTCGGGATGTCGAGACAGCCGAGCACGTTCATCATCGTGGACTTGCCCGAGCCGGACTGCCCCGCGATGGCGACGAACTCTCCGTTGTCGATCTCAAGGCTCACGCCGTCGAGCGCGCGCACCTCGCTCTCCAGACCCTCGCCGTATATTTTATATACGTCCTTGATCGAAATGAGCATCAGAAGTACATCCCCATCCCGTTGTTCTGCGCGACGCCGGAGTAGACCGTCACGCCCTCCTCCACGCCGGAGAGGAGCTCGACGTTGTAGTTGTCGGAGATGCCCGTCTCGACGACGACGGGATAGAAGCCCTCGGGCACGTCGGTCAGCTCCATCGCCAGCTCCGCCGTGTTCTCCGGCGGCACGTCGCTGCGCACGAAGAGCACCTTGACGCTCTCGCCGTCCGCCGTCTGCGCCGACTTGACGCACTGGATGGGGACGATCAGGCAGTCGTCGCTCTGGCTGGCGGTGAAGGAGTAGTTGACGTACGCGCCGGACATCAGCACGCCGTCGCTGTTGTCCACCGAAATGACGATCGGGAAGCGCGCGACGCCGTTCTCCGCCTTGGCAGAGAGGCTGACGCTGTCGATCGTGCCGATCATCCCGTTGCCCCACAGGTCGATGTTCACCGGCATACCGACCTTGGCGTAGGAGACGTTCATCTCGTCGATGCTGGCGTTGACGATCATCGTGGTCGTGTCCGCGATGCTCATCGCCACCGTGCCGGTCTTCGCCTCCTCGCCCGCCGTGATGCCGACGGTCAGCACCGTGCCGTCGATGGGCGCGAAGGCGTTGAGGGAGTCGAGGTTCTTCTGCGCCTCCTCCAGCGTCTTCTCCGCGTTGCGCAACTGGGTCTCCAGCGTGCTGATCTCGTCGTCGCTGCTCTCGGCGGTCAGCGTCAGCACGCTCTGCCCCGCGCTCACCGGCATATAGTCGTATAGGCTGTTCCACGCGCACTCGCCCGTGATCTCCGTCTTGAGCGCCTTGCTGCGGAACCATTGCAGCTCGCCCGCGGCGTAGGGGTAGATCGTCTCCGCGCCCGCGAGCGTCGCGGTCGCGGTCATCTGCTCGGTCAGCGTGCCCGGGTTGTCCACGGCGACCACGACCTCGAAGAGCCTGCCGCCCTCGGCGGACACGCGCTGCACCTTATGTATCTCGTGTACCGTGCCGGGCAGGCGCGCCATCGTCGCGGGGACGGAGACCTCCGCCTCCTGCCCGACGGCGATCTCGCCCTCGTAGGCGTAACTGAAATAGAGCGGGAGCAGCAGCTTCGTGTTGTCCACGAGCGTCGCGACCGTCGTGCCGGAGACGACCGTCTCGCCCACGGGGCAGCTCGCGACGTTCAGGAGGATGCCGTCGTAATCGGCGCGGACGTTGAGGTCGTTCGCCGCCTCGTAGAGCTTGGCGAGCTGCTTTTTGAGGTTGTTGACGTTCTTCTGCTCGCTGTTGACGCGCTCCTGCGCGTCCTTGCTCTCGATGGTGTAGAGCGCGTCGCCCTCGTGGACGTAATCGCCCTCGGCGACGTAGATCTCCAGCACCTGCCCGCCGGAGAGCAGCGTGATGCTGGCGCTGTTCTTCGCCACCGCCGCGCCGCTGCCCTCGACCATGCTGGTGATGGAGCCGCGCGAGACCATCTCGGTGAGCACCTCCGACGCGCCGCCGTCCTGCCGCGTCGAGCGCCACACGATCACCGCCGCGACGAGCGCGAGCGCGACGGCGAGCACGACGATGCGCCGCACGAGCTTCCGCTTACTGCGTTTTTTCTTCTTGTTCGTCGCCGGCGCCGCCGGAGCGAACGCCGCGCCCGCCGCCTCCGCGGGTACGGCCGCCGCGGGCGCTTCCGCGGGCTTGTCCGGCGTCTGCTTGTTCCGATCGAGTACTTCTGCCATGTCCCTGTCCTTCCTTCGCGTGGTTTGCGTTCGTTATGTTAACACAGTGCTTTCGGGAAATCGTTTCAATTCGGTTACAATCTTTGGACGCTCCGACCAGCCAAAAAGTTCCGTGTCAACTGTACTATCTGTATTAGTACAGTTACGGTAGCACAGGCGCACCGTGAAGTCAATACGCGGCGAAGAAAGTTTTGTATTGATTTTTTGAATGGGATATATTATGATTGTTAGGTATTTTTTCAAAGGAGATGGTCGCCATGAGCAAGGTCTATATCCCCGAGGGCTACCGCACGCCGCTTTCCGTCTACGAGATGCAGCGCGCCATCGAGTTCATCAAGAGCAGCTTCCAGACGAATCTGTGCAGCGCGCTCAACCTGCGCCGCGTGTCCGCGCCGCTGTTTGTGGAGGAGGCGTCGGGCCTCAACGACAACCTCAACGGCGTGGAGCGCCCCGTCGGCTTCGACATCCCCGACGTCGGCGTGGACGCGCAGGTCGTGCACTCGCTGGCAAAGTGGAAGCGCCTCGCGCTCAAGCGTTACGATTTCAACGTCGGCAAGGGGCTCGTGACCGACATGAACGCCATCCGCCGCGACGAGGAGGTGGACAACCTCCACTCCGTCTACGTCGATCAGTGGGACTGGGAGAAGGTCATCGACCGCGCCGACCGCAACACGGACTACTTAAAGCGCACGGTGCGCGACATCGTGGGCGCCGTCGCGGAGACGGCGGACGCGCTGAACGTCGCGTTCCCGTCCATCCGCAACCGCCTGCCGCGCGAGGTGTACTTCCTCACGACGCAGGAGCTGGAGGACAGGTATCCCGACCTCACGCCCAAGGAGCGCGAGGACAGGATCTGCCGCGAGCACGGCGTCGTGTTCCTGATGCAGATCGGCAAGACGCTCAAGTCCGGCGTCCGGCACGACGGGCGCGCGCCCGATTACGACGACTGGGAGCTGAACGGCGACATCCTGTACTGGAACGAGCTGCTGGGGCGCGCGTTCGAGATCAGCTCCATGGGCATCCGCGTGGACGAGAAATCGCTCGATCGGCAGCTCACGCTCGCGGGCTGCGACGACCGCCGCGCGCTGCCGTTCCACAGGATGCTGCTCAACGGCGAGCTGCCGCTGACGATGGGCGGCGGCATCGGGCAGAGCCGCGTGTGTATGCTGCTCATCGGCACGGCGCACATCGGCGAGGTGCAGGTCAGCCTCTGGAACGAGGAGACGCGGAAGACCTGCGAGGACAAGGGCATTTTGCTGCTGTAAAATGCGAAAAAAGAGGGCTGGCGCAAGTCAGCCCTCTTTTTTATGCCGTTTGTCGCGGAAGTCCATCTCCGGCTTTTTGATCGAGACCGTCGTGTTCGGCTCGACGCTCGACGTCAGGAACGCATTGCCGCCGATGACCACGTTGTCGCCGATCTCCGTCGCGCCGCCGAGCAGCGTCGAGCCGGCGTAGATCGT
>JAFSZQ010000030.1 GCA_017458885.1 Oscillospiraceae bacterium | reverse complement strand
CAGAGCGGGATGCCGCTCGCGCGCAGCAGCGCCGCGAGCGCGTCCGGCGCGCAGCGCCACACCGTCTGGCGGAAGATCGCGCCCATCGTGGCGCGGACGGTCTTGGGGTTGTAGAGGTCGGCGCAGGCGTTCACGAGGAACACGCCGTCGCAGTCGAACGCGTCCGCCGTGCGCAGGATCGTACCGACATTGCCCGGGTCCTGCACCCCGTCGAGCACGAGATAGCGCGTCCCATCCAATTTGTCCGGCGGGGCGGGACGCTCCAGCCGCGCGGTGAACAGCGCGCCCTGCGGCGTCTCCGACGGGCTGACGGAGCGCATCAGTTCCGCGCTCACGCGCGCGACGCGCACGCCGTCGGGCAGCTCCGGCGGCTCCACGCCCTCGGACAGCAGCACCGTTTGGAGCGGCGCGCGCCACTTGACCGCCTCCTGCAGCAGCTTGACGCCGTCGCCGAGGTACTCGCCGCACTCCTCGCGGTACGCGCGGGAGGCGGCGAGCTTCCGCAGGCGCGTCAGCAGCGCGTTGTGGCGGCTCGCGATGGTCTCGACCGTCACGCTCTCCCCTCCCTACCTATTAAGTAAAGAAACAATAGCACAACCCTTTTTTATTTGCAAGGACAAAAAAGCCGGCGGGCCGTTCGACCCGCCGGTTTCTGCGCCTTACAGCATATTCAGCACGAGCGTCAGCGCGATGAACACCGCGCCGACCCACTTGGTCGCGCGCGCGAGCTTCGCGTCGACGGACTTGGACTTGTTCCGCGAGAGGAAGCTGTCCGCCACGCCGCCGATCGCGCCGGAAAGCCCCGCGGACTTGCCGGACTGGAACAGCACGATGCCGATGACGAACAACCCGCAGAGCACCTGCAAGATCACGACTGCCATATACATAAGCCTTTTCCTCCGTTTGCCTGTGTACTGTGTGGAGTATGCTACCACACCGCGCGGCAAAATGCAAGAAATTTTTTTGCCATGCGCCGGAATCTGTGGTATGATGGCGGCATGAGATCAAGAGCCTGGGGGGAACGTGCTATGGCGGATACTTGGGAAGCACTGCAAAGCGAATGTGAAACCTGCCGCGAATGCTCGCTGTGGGAGACGCGCAAGAACGTCGTCTTCGGCGTGGGCAGCCGGGACGCGGAGGTATTGTTCATCGGCGAGGGCCCGGGCGCAAACGAGGACGAGCAGGGCGAGCCGTTCGTCGGGCGCGCGGGCAAGCTGCTGGACGATATGCTCGCGATCATCGGGCTGGAGCGCGGGAAGGTCTACATCGCAAACATCGTCAAATGCCGTCCGCCGCAGAACCGCGACCCGCTGGGCGTGGAGCAGGACGCCTGCATCGGGTATCTGCGCCGTCAGGTCGCGCTGCTGCGCCCGAAGATCATCGTGTGCCTGGGGCGCATCGCGGCGATGAAGATCATCAAGGACGACTTCAAGATCACCCGCGAGCACGGACAGTGGTTCGAGCGCGCGGGCGTGCAGATGACGGCGGTCTACCACCCCGCGGCGCTGCTGCGCGACCCGCGCCGCCGCCCCGAGGCGTTCGACGACTTCAAGGCGCTGCAGGCGAAGATACGGGAACTCTGCGACCATACGGAGGTGAGCTGACGTGGACTGTCCTTACTGCGGAAACGCGATGGAGCTCGGCTGCATCCAGAACCGCGACGGCGTGTACTGGACGAAGACCCGACGCGCGATCTCCACGATCGTGCCGCCGCGCGGGCGCGAGGCGGTGTCGCTCAACAGCGGGCGGGTCGGCTACATCTCCGGCGGCAGCGCGGAGGCGTGGCTGTGCCGCAAGTGTAAGAAGGTCGTCGTGGACTACGCGCCGAAAAAACAGGACGAGGACGAATAGAAAACGACCGCTTTCGCGGTCGTTTTTCTATTCGTCAGGCGCGCCGCCACTTCGCGCCGTTCGGCATATCCGTCAGCTCCACGCCGCGCGCCTTGAGCGCGTCGCGGATGCGGTCGGCCTCGGCGAAGTCCTTCGCCTTCTTCGCGTCGGCGCGCACGCGGATCAGCGCCTCGATCTCCGCGTCGCCCTCGCCGTCCTCGGCGACGATGGTAAACGCCCCGCCGCCCGCGGACGCCTTCGCGTTCTGTTCGCGCAAAACGTCCGCCTTTTTCAGCAGGTCGAGGCTCAACACGCCGTCCATGTCCGCGAGGATCGCGCGCTTCGTCGCGTCGTTCGTCCGCGCCTTGAGCACGTCGTAGAGCGCCGTCACGCCGTTGGGCGTGTTGAGATCGTTGTCCATCCGCGCAATGAACATCTCGCGGCAGTCTGCGCGCGCGGCCTCGTCCACCGCGCCGTCGTCCGGCTTGAGGGCGGCGATCTTCGCGATCAGCTTCTCGAACGCTTTTTGCGCGTTGTCGAGGTTCTCCCACGAGAAGACGAGGTTCTTGCGGTAGTGGCTTTGCAGGCAGAAGAAGCGGTAGGCGACGGGGTCGTAGCCCTTCTCCTCGAGCAGCGGGACGGTCAGGAACTCGCCCTTGGACTTGGACATCTTGCCGTCCGCCGTGTTGAGGTGCGCGACGTGGACCCAGTAGTTCACCCACTTGTGCCCGAGGTAGCTCTCGCTCTGCGCGATCTCGTTCGTGTGGTGCGGGAAGGCGTTGTCCACGCCGCCGCAGTGGATGTCGATGTCCTCGCCGAGGTGCTTCATCGAGATGCCGGAGCACTCGATGTGCCAGCCCGGGTAGCCGACGCCCCACGGGGAGTCCCACTTGAGCGCCTGATCCTCGAACTTCGACTTGGTGAACCAGAGCACGAAGTCGTTTTTATTGCGCTTGTTCGCGTCCTCCTCCACGCCCTCGCGCACGCCGACGGCGAGGTCCTCCTCGTTGTGGTCGTTGAAGACGTAGTAGCGGTCGAGCTTCGACGTGTCGAAGTACACGTTGCCGCCCGCGAAGTAGGCGTAGCCCGTGTCCATGAGCTTCGTGATGATCTTGATGTACTCGTCGATGCAGTTCGTCGCGGGCTCCACCACGTCGGGGCGCTTGATGTTGAGCTTTTCGCAGTCCGCGAAAAACGCATCGGTGTAGTATTGCGCGATCTCCATGACGCTCTTGTGCTCGCGCTTCGCGCCCTTGAGCATCTTGTCCT
>JAFSZQ010000029.1 GCA_017458885.1 Oscillospiraceae bacterium | reverse complement strand
GAACGGCTCCGCCGCCGCGTCCAGCGACGCGCATTGCGCGCGCTCCAGCTCGTCCAGCTCGCGCAGTCGCCGTTCCGCCGCCGCGTCGAATTCCGGCACGGCGCGCCGCGCCTTGCGGTACGCGCGGCGTATGAGCAGCGCCGCAAGGCGGTATGGCAGCCCCGCGAGGAAGCCGTGGTCGGAGATGTGATCCCGCAACTGCCACCACGCGAGCACGACGCTGTACGCCGCCGCGCGGGAGAGCGCGGGCGATGCGTCCATCGCGCGGCAGCCGCGGCAAGGATGCGCGGCGCAGCGGCGGCGGGCGCAGGAGACGGGCGAACCCAGCGAGAGCAGGATGGCGAGGAACGTGAAATCGAAGTTGAGCAGAAAGCGCGCCGCGAGGCCGTACTCCCGCCCCAGCGTGTGGCACAGCCCGCAGTAGGCGTCGCGGAAGCGTTCGTTCTCCGTTTTGCGCGCGGCGGGTCGGATGTAACCGAACACGTCAGAACACGTCCACGACGGTAAACGTCATGCCGCCGGCGCCGCGGATGCGCCGGTCGTAGCGGATCGCGGGGATCACGCCGCAGAAGAACGCGCCGATGGACACGGCGGCGGCGACCGCGTCGTTCCCGAGCGCCGCCGTCGTGAAATAGGCGAGGAAGAACAGCGCCACGGGCAGCAGGTACACCAGCAGGATCACGCCGAACATATGGCGGGAGCTGCTCTCCACCACGACCTTCTGCCCCTCCCGCGCGCCGATGGGGTTGTGCGCGGTCGCGCGGATCGGCGCGGCGCTCGCGCCGCAGCCCGCGCAGTCGTGACAGTCGTGGGCGCAGGCGGTCTGCCGCGCGACGACGATCCTGACGCGCTCGTTCGGAAGCACTTTTTCGACCGTTGCGATCTGCTTCATGGCGTATCCGCTCCTCTCTCGCGCGCGCCGATGCGCACGGTGAGCTGGTAGCTCTGCGTCGTGCCGACGTCGCCGCCGTCCGCGAGGCGGATGACGGCGGGCACCGTGTAGGTGCCGCTGGCGTTCGCCACGTCCGTAAGATCGGCAACGGCGATCACCTGCTCGGGCTCAAGGACGTCGAGCAGCTCCTTCGCGCCGCGCAGCGTCACGTTCAGGGACGAGGTCACGACCTCCACGGAGCGGCTCTCGTCGTCAAAGTTCTCGTAGTCGAACGCCGTGACGGTGACGTCGCGGGTCGCGACGTCGCGGTTGGCGATGGTCAGCGTGGCGGTCGTCACGCCGCTGAGGTTCGTCAGCCCGCTGGGTACGGGGATGTCGAAGGTGATCGTCCGACTGTCCTCGATCTCGGCGAGCGCGACCTCGCCGAGCACCAGCTCGCCCAGCGCGGCAAGCTGGTTCGCATCGCCCGAGAGCGTCACATAGGTCACGTCGAGCGCGTAGTCAAAGCTGTCGAGACGGACGCCGGGCTCCTCGACGAACTGCACGGTCAGCGGGATCTCGCGCGCGCAGATGACGGGCATCGTCACCTGCACCGTGTCGCTCGCGGCGTGGATGCTGCCGCTCTCCAGCGGCTCGCCGTTCTCGTCGTAGAAGCTGAAGGCGACCTGCTCGTTGATGGTCGAGGAGGCGTTTTCGATGTTCAGCGTCACCTGCGCGTAGCTCACCTTCGCGACCTCGCTTTGCTGTCCCCAGACCTCCAGCGCGGTCGGGGAGGTCTGCACGCTGCCGGCGACGTAGCCTTCCGCCACGTTGCCGACGAGCTGGATGCGGATCTCCACGTCGCTCTTGCGGAACAGCTCGCCCACGCGCACCGAAACGGTCTGCACCGTGGGGGACTTGACCGAGATCAGGTTCGGGTTCACGCCGGGCGGATACGCGATGGAATAGGAGATGGACTGCGTCCCCGTCGAGTTGACGGAGTTCAGGTTCGCGTAGAGGTGGAGGCGGTTCGAGTCGAAGCCGAACGCCATATCGCGCGGCATCGACAGCACCAGATCGGCGGTCGTGCCGTCCCCGTCCAGCAGCACCAGCCCCTTGTTGGCAAGCGCCGACTCCGCGTTCAGGAACTCCACGGGCACGCCGGTGAGCGTGAGATCGACCGTCGCCTCGCTGTTGACGTAGAACCAGAGCGCGAACGCCATCACCAGCGAGATGACGATGTAAAAGGCTTTGCGCCGCTTACTCATCTGCATCGTGCTTCGCCTCCTTCTCCCGCTTGCGCAGCCACGGTATGCGGAAACGGGTGTTCTCCGGCTGTTCGTCCTCGAGCGCCGGAAGCAGCTCGTTGCGCAGCAGCGTTTCGAGCGTCTGCGGCGTCAGGTGGCGCTTGAGCATCCCGCGGATCGCGACGGAGATCGCGCCCGTCTCCTCCGAGACGATGACGACCACGGCGTCCGAATTCTCGCTCATGCCGATGCCGGCGCGGTGGCGCGTGCCGAGGTCGCGGCTGATGTTCCCGTTGTGCGACAGCGGCAGGATGCAGCCCGCGGCGAGCAGCCGCCCGTTCCGCACGATGACCGCGCCGTCGTGCAGCGCCGCCTTGACGAAGAAGATGTTCTTGAGCAGTTGGGCGGAGACCTGCGCGTCCACGATGGTGCCCGTGCGGGCGATGTCGTCCAGATGAAAGCTGCGCTCGAAGACCATCAGCACCCCCGTGCGCTGCTCGGACATCTCGGCGCAGGCGGAGACCGTCTGCGCGATGGCGGTCTCGATCACGCCCGCCCGCTGCACGCGGGCGAAGGGGTTGAAGGAGCGGAACTTGCTGGAGCCGACCTGCTCGAGCAGGCGGCGTATCTCAGGCTGGAAGATGACGATCAGACCGATGACGCCCCAAGTCACGATGGCGCGCAGGATCGCGTTGATCGTGTTCAGCCGCAGCAGCACGGACAGCGCCAGCGCGAACAGGAAATAGATCACGGTGCGCCCCAGATTTTCCGCGCGGGAGCGCCCCACCAGCAGCAGCGCGCGGTAGAGCAGGTACGCAAGGATCAGGATATCGAGCCAGTCCGTCAGCGCGATCGTGCCGAGAAAGCGCAGCACGCCCTCCAAAATCGACGACAAATATGCCACCCCGTTTCATCCGTCTCATAAGCGCCTTGTAACAATCGAACCTATTCTAATATAAGCGCCGGAAAAATGCAACGGGGAGAGCCGTGAAATTTCCATGAAATCTCGCGGCGTTTTGGGTCACTTTGACAACGCCGCGCGCATCGCGCGGAGCAGCGCGTCCACATCCGCGTCCGTGCTGAACGCCGAAACGCTCGCGCGCACCGTGCCGCGCGGGAGCGTCCCCGCGCTCCGATGCGCCGTCGGCGCGCAGTGGTAGCCCGCGCGCACGGCGATCCCGCGCTCCGCGAGCGCCTCCGCCACGTCCTCCGGTTCCCTGCCCGCGACGTTGAACGACAGGACACCGAGCTGCCGCTCCGCGTCCTCCGAGGCGTAGACCGTCACGCCGGAGAGCCGCCGCAGGCCCTCCGCCGCGCGGCGGATCAGCCGCCGCTCATGGCACGCGATGCGCTCCGGCGTCATACGCCGCACATAGCGCAGCCCCGCTTCCAGCCCTGCGATGCCGGGGACGTTGTGCGTGCCCGCCTCCAGACGGTCGGGCAGGAAGTCCGGCATCGCCTGCTCGAGCGACGCGCTGCCCGTGCCGCCCTCGAGCAGCGTCGCGGCGTCCGCGCCGCAGAGCAGCAGCCCCGTCCCCTGTGGGGCATACAGCCCCTTGTGCCCGGGCATCGCGACGAACGCCGCGCCCAGCGCCGCCATGTCGAGCGGCAGCACGCCCGCGGACTGCGATGCGTCCACGATCAGCGGCACGCGGAAACGGCGGCACAGCGCCGCGACCTCCGCGATGGGCAGGACGCAGCCGAACACGTTGGACGCCGTGGCGCACACGGCGGCGTCCGCGCCGCGCCGCAGCTCGCGGTCGAACGCGCGCAGACAGGCGTCCGCGTCGAACAGCGGCGACTCGGCGACCGCCGTCTCCGCGTCGAGCGCGTACAGCGGGCGCGTGACGGCGTTGTGCTCGTAGCCGGAGATCACGGCGCGCCCGCCGCGCGGCACGAGGCTCTTGATCGCGACGTTCAGCCCGTGCGTCGCGCTCGCGGTGAACACGACGCGCTCCGGCGAGGCGACGCCGAACGTCTCCGCCGCCAGCGTGCGCGTGCGGAACAACAGCTCCTCCGCCGCGCGGGCGCTCGCGTAGCCGCCGCGCCCGGGCGAGCTCATGGTCTGCACGGCGCGGAGCATCGCGGCGCGGACGGACGGCGGCTTTTGGAACGTCGTCGCCGCGCTGTCCAGATAGGTCACGTCATCACCTCTTGCGAAGCGCCGTTCACGACGCGGAACACCTTCACCGGACGCAGCCCCGCCTCGCGCAGCGCGTCGGCGGCGGCACGGTATTTCCGTCCGGCAACTTGCAGCGTGTACCCGCAGCCGTTCTTGGTAAAGCCGCCCCCGACGCGCCGCAGTCTGACCCCCACGCCCGCGCGCTCCAGCGCCCGCGCCATCTGCTGGGCGTGCGTGATCGAGCGGGCGGTGAAGAGATAGTAGTCCATGGAAATCCCCCCTTTACCAGCATGATATGAACGCGGTAAAAGCGGCGTGAACGACCGAAGGGAGGGCTGTACCAGCCCTCCCTTCGGTCGTATGCACTCTCAAGCCTTTTCAATGAGCGCCACCGCGTGGGCGGCAACGCCCTCCCCCGCGCCGGTGAAGCCCAGTCCCTCCTCCGTCGTCGCCTTGACGCTCACGCGCGAGACGTCGAGCGCGAGCGCGAGCGCGAGGTTTTGGCGCATCGCGTCGCGGTAGGGCGCGAGCTTGGGCGCCTGCGCGAGCACCGTCGCGTCGATATTCACGACCGCGCAGCCCGCCGCTTGCAGCAGCGCGCCGACCTCCCGCAGCAGCGCCGTGCTCGACGCGCCCGCGTAGGCGGGGTCGCTGTCGGGAAACTGCCGACCGATGTCGCCCAGCGCCGCCGCGCCAAGCAGCGCGTCCATCACCGCGTGCGTCAGCACGTCCGCGTCGGAGTGCCCGTCCAGCCCGCGCTCGAACGGCACCGTCACGCCGCCGAGGATCAGCGGCCGCCCCGCGACCAGCCGATGCACGTCGTAACCGTGCCCGATGCGCAAGTTCGTCATCCCGATCTCTCCCGTCTCTCCCAGATCGCCTCCGCCAGCGTCATGTCCAGCGGCGTCGTGAGCTTGATGTTCTCCTCCGAGCCGTCTGTCAAGTATATCTCCTTGCCAATCCGCTCCACAGCGGAGCAATCGTCAGTCAGCTCCACGCCCGCGTCGAACGCGGACTTAAGCGCGGCGCGCAAAAGCTGGGCGTCGAAGACCTGCGGCGTCTGCACGGCGCGGAGCGCAGAGCGGTCGAGCGTTTTCGCGCTCGCGGCGCCGTTTTCCGCGAGGCGGATCGTGTCCTTCACCGGCACGGCGGGCGCGGCGGCAGAGTGGACGCGCGCCGCCTCGATGACAGCGTCGATCAGCTCCGGCGTCACGAACGGGCGCGCGCCGTCCTGCACGGCGAGCAGCGCGGCGTCGGGGCTCGCCTCCAGCGCGGCGCGGTACACGGATTCCGTCCGCGTCGCGCCGCCGGCGACGAGCTTGACCGGCTTCGCGATGCCCCAGAGCTTGCACAGCTCCGCGAAACGCGGGATATCCTCCTCCCGCGCGGCGACGACGATCTCGTCCACGCCCGACGCGGCGTCCACCGCCCGCAGCGTGTGCGCCAGCACGGGAATACCGCCGAGCGGCAGCAGCAGCTTATCCTCCCCCATGCGCCGCGACGAACCCGCCGCTGCGATGAGCGCCGCGCAATAGGGGCGCGCGGGGCGGCGACCGGAAAACAGCTTCATGCGCTTTCGCTCTCCTTTGTCAGCATGACGGCGTTGATGCGCGCCTCCGCGTCGGGATACTCCACGCTCTCCGCGAGCCCGACCTCCGAGACGAGGATCTGCTTGGCGCTGTGGAGCATCTTGCGCTCTCCGTTGGAGAGCCCGCGCTCGCTGTCGCGGTGCATGAGCGCCTTGATGACGCCGGCGACCTCGATCAGATCGCCGCTTTTGATGCGCTCCATGTTCTCGCGGTAGCGGTGGTTCCAGTTCGCCGTCATGTCCACGCCGAGAGCGGGGATCCGGTCGATGACCGACTCGATCTCCTCCACGGAGGAAACGGCGCGGATGCCGATCATATCGGCGTTCGCGGTCGGTATTTTGAGCGTCAGTCCGGAAATGGGCATCTTGAAAACATAGAACTGCACCGGCGTCCTGCCGATTTTCTCCTCGACCACGCTTTCGATCACACCGGCGCCGTGCATCGGATGCACGATCTTGTCCCCGATCTGATACATGCTTTTGCCCACCTCCTCTCTGACAGAGCCGCGCGAAAAAGCGCGCCCGTCGAAAATAGCGCATAATCTTCCATACATAGTATAACGCTTTTTTCCTGATTTTTCAAGTCCCGATTCCTGCAAATTTTCGCGAAAAAGGGCGGATACCGTCTTGGTATCCGCCCTTTCGGGAGAAAAAATTTTTATCGGCTGCTCCTGCGCCAGATGTGCATTTTCTCCGCCTCCGCGATCAACTCCTCGCGGAAGTCGGGGTGCGCGATGGAGATGAGCGCCTCCGCCCGCTCCCAGGTCGAAAGCCCCTTCAGGTTCACCATGCCGTACTCGGTGACGACGTACTGCGTGCACGAGCGCGGGTCTGTGGCGATGGAGCCGGGGGTCAGCGTGGGCACGATGCGGCTCTTGACCGTGCCGTCCTTGCCCTTGACGGTGGAGGACATACAGATGAAGCTCTTGCCGCCGTTCGAGAGGTACGCGCCCATGCAGAAGTCGAGCTGCCCGCCCGTGCCGGAGATGTGCTTCACGCCCGCGCTCTCGGCGTTGACCTGACCGAACAGGTCGCAGTCGATGGCGTTGTTGATGGAGATGAAGTTGTCGATCTGCGCGATGACGCGCACGTCGTTCGTGTAATCCACCGGCGCCGCCATGACGTCGGGGTTGCGGTCCATGTAGTCGTACATCTTCTGCGTGCCGGCGGCGAAGGCGTAGACCTGCCTGCCGCGGTCGAGCGCCTTGTTCCTGCCCGTGATCTTGCCCGCGAGCGCAAGATCGACGAAGCCGTCCACATACATCTCCGTGTGCGCGGAGAGATCCTTGAGGTCGGAGGTCGCGAGCACGGAGCCGATGGTGTTCGGCATCCCGCCGATGCCGAGCTGGAGGCACGCGCCGTTGGGGATCTCCGGCACGACGAGGTTCGCCACCGCGACGTCCACGTCCGTCGGCTCGGCGGCGGGCGGCAGCGCGCCGACGGGTGGGTTCTCGCCCTCGACGACGAAATCCACGTCCTTGATGTTGATCTCGGTGCCGGTCAGCCCGAAGACCCACGGCTGGTTCGTGTTGACCTCGACGACGATCTTCTTCGCCTTCGCCAGCATATCCGCGAGGTGCGACGCGCCGAGGGCGAAACTGAAGTTGCCGTGCTTGTCCATGGGCGTGACCTGGATCATGGCGACGTCCACCTTGGCGTTGCCGTCGCGGTAGAAGCGCGGCAGCTCGCTGTAGCGCATGGGCGAGAAAAAGCCCTTGCCCGCGGCGATGATCTTGCGGTCGACGCCCGTGCAGTGCCAGGAGTGCCAGATGAAATGCCCGTTCTCCGCCTCGGCGACGGCGGGCATCCACAGCGTCACGCCGCCGCGGAGCTTCACGTCATGCAGCTCGTCCGCGCGCCTCGCGAGCGCCTTGTCGAGCGTGTAGGGATGGTTCGTGCACCAGCCGTAATCGACCCAGTCGCCGGACTTGACGAGCTTGACGGCTTCCTCGGCGGTGGTCAGCTTCTGCTGATAGAGCGCGGCGTAATCCATAACGGTAATTCCTCCATTTTGTGTCGTTCTCAAAAAAGGGACAGGCGCTGCCTGTCCCTTCTTCCGTTTTCGGGCTCACTCCTCCGCAGGAGCCTCCGAAGCTTCCTCGGCGGCAGGCGCCTCGTCCTCCTCGTCCTCGTACAGGGGCGCGGGGGTGAGGATCGCGCGGATGCTGAGCGAGATCTTCTGCTTCTCCTCGTCCACGGCGGTGATCTTCGCCTCGACGGTCTCGCCCTCGGTCAGCACGTCGCCGGGCTTCTCGATGCGTCGGTCGGCAATCTGGGAGATGTGGATCAGCCCGTCCACGCCGGGGACGACCTCGGCGAACGCGCCGAAGGTCATGAGCTTGACGATGCGCACCTTCGCGACGTCGCCGACCTGATAGGTCTTCATGAACACGTCCCACGGGTTCTGGGTGCGATCCTTGACGCCGAGGGAGATCTTGTGCTTCTCCGCGTCGAACGAGATGACGTACACGTCCAGCCGGTCGCCGACCTTGACGATCTCGGAGGGGTGCTTGATGCGGCTCCAGGACAGCTCGGAGATGTGCACCATGCCGTCCACGCCGCCGATGTCCACGAACACGCCGTAGCTGGTCATGGACTTCACGACGCCGTCGTAATGCTTGCCGACCTCGATGTTGTCCCAGACTTCCTTCTGCGCCGCGGCGCGCGCCTCGTTGAGCACGCTGCGGATGGAGCCGACGACGCGGCGGCGGGCGCGGTTGACCTCGGTGATGCGGAGCTTGACGGTCTCCTTGACCATCGCGCTGAGGTCTGCGTCGCGGGGCTGACCGCTCTGGGACGCGGGCACGAACACGCGCACGCCCTTGACGGACACGACCACGCCGCCCTTGTTGATCTCGGTGACGGTGCCCTCGAGCACGGTCTTCTCCTCGACCGCCTTCTCGATGTCCTCCCAGACCTTGACCGCGTCGAGGCGCTTCTTCGAGAGCGTGGCGTAGCCCTCGACGTCGTTGACGCGGACGATGTAGGTCTCGATCTCGTCGCCGACATGCACGATGTCCTCGACCTTTGCGTCGGGGTCGGCGCTGAGCTCGGTGATGGGGATATAGCCCGCCTGCTTGCAGCCGAGGTCGACCTGGATCTCCGTCGCGCCGATCGCCGTGACCACGCCGGTCACCTTGTCGCCGGTATTGAGGGTCTTGAAGGATTTCTCCAGCATCTCCTCAAAGGTGTCGCTCTCGGCGATCTCGCGCTTTTCGGGGACAGGCGCCTCCACCGGCGCGGTCTCCTCTACCTGGTTTTCTTCGTTTCTGATCTCTTCCGTCATGGTTGCATATACCTCCTTCATGATGCTAGCAGGCGTTGAAGCGCCGGCGGTAAGTCCCGCAGTCATGCAACCTGAAAAGACGTCCGGCGAGAGCTCGTCCGCCGTCTCGATCTGGACGACGCGGGGACAAGCCTCTTGGCAGATCTCTGTCAAATGTCTCGTGTTAGAGCTTTTGCGGTCTCCGACTACCACCATCACGTCGACCCGCGCGGCGATCTCCGCCGCTTCGAGCTGACGCCTCTGCGTAGCTCCGCATATTGTATCACAGCTTTTTACATTTGTACACTCTTTTTTTAGAATTTTCAGGCAATTTTCCCAGACGGAGCGGATGCAGGTCGTCTGCGCGACGGCGAGGACGGGGCGATCCGGGTCGTAATCGCTCTCCAGCCATGCCGCTGTCTCCGCCGGCGAGGCGCACACCGCCGCGCCGGGACAGCGGCTCGCGACGGCGACGACCTCGGGGTGGCTCGCCTCGCCGACGATGAGCGCCTGCGCGCCCTCGCGCGCCGCCTGCTCGACGAGACGCTGCGCGCGCTGCACATGGGGGCAGGTCGCGTCCACGATCTCCGCGCCGCGCGCTTTCAGCGCGTCCAGTACCTCGCGCCGCTCGCCGTGGGAGCGGATCAGCACCGCCTCCCCCGCCGCCGCCTCGTCCGGCGACGAGATGCGCCGCATCCCGAGCGTTTCCAGCTCGCGGATAACGGCGTCGTTGTGGATGAGGCTGCCAAGCATCGCGCCGCCGCGCTCCTTCGCCGTCCGCTCCGCGAGCGCGACCGCGCGTTCCACGCCGCGGCAGAAGCCTGCGGACTTTGCCAGGATGACCTTCACTTCTCCCACTCCCTGCCCAGCGCGTAGGCGCGGCGCATGATCTCGTCGGCATAGCCCTGGTACTCCTCCGGCGTGGCGCGGCGCGCTTCGCCCCGCGCCTCGAACGGCTCGCCGAAGACGACGTGCGTCATGCGGAACAGCTTGCGCGGCGTGCCGACGTAGACCGGAAGCATCGGCACGCCCGTGCGCATGGCGATCACGACGGCGCCGCGCTTCGCGCGCTCATCGCCCTCGTGTTTGACGCGGGTGCCCTCGGGGAACACGAGCAGGCTGACCCCGTCGCGCAGCGACTCGATGGACGTGCGGAGCGCCTTCGCGTCGGAGTGCCCGCGGTCAACGCTGTAAGCGCCCAGCTTGCCGAGGAACCACCCCAGCAGCGGCGCGTCCATCAGCTCCTTTTTCGCCATGAAGCGGATCGGCATCGTCCGCGGGAGCCCCAGCGCCAGCAGGAACGGGTCCATCGCGTGGGCGTGGTTCGCGCAGAAGACGACGGGACGATCCTTCGGCACGTTCTCCCGCCCGTGGAAGGTGAACGGGAACAGCAGCCAAAGGATCGGATAAAAGACCAGATGGAAAAACCGGTAAAATCTCGTCATAGCCCCGCCCTCTCGCGGATGGTCTTGAGCATCAGCGCCTTGCTCTGCTCGAAGTCGAGCGCCGACGTGTCGAGCAGCACCGCGTCCGCCGCCTGCTTGAGCGGCGCGATGGCGCGGTGGGAGTCGTTCCAGTCGCGCTGTCGCAGCTCCGCGAGCACCTCGGCATAGGGCTTCGGCGTGCCGCGCTGCTCCAGCTCGAGACCGCGGCGCCGCGCGCGCACCTCCGCGTCGGCGGTCAAAAATATCTTCACCGCCGCGTCCGGCAGGACGACGGTGCCGATGTCGCGCCCGTCCATGATGACGCTCCGCTCGCGGGCGAACCTCCGCTGCATCTCCAGCAGGTACGCGCGCACGGCCGGCAGCGCCGACACGGCGGAGGCGTACATGGACACCTCCGGCAGGCGGATGTCCGCCGACACGTCCTCGCCGTTCAGGTACATCCGCTGTTCCCCGTCGTCCCCGTGCCGCAGGGCGACGGACAGCTCCGGCAGCAGCGCGGCGACCGCTGGGCCGTCCTCCGGCCCGACGCCGCGGCGCAGCGCCGCGAGGGCGATCACGCGGTAGATCGCGCCCGTATCGACGTAGGTGATATCCAGTTCCCGCGCGACGGCGCGCGCCAGCGTGCTCTTGCCCGCGCCGGAGGGCCCGTCCACCGCGACGGCGTATCGTTTCTGTTCCATGTCTCTCTCCTATCGCTCCGCGGCGGCTTCGCCCGCCGCTTTCCCCGTCGCCCACGCGATCTGCAGATTATATCCGCCCGTGCAGGCGTCCACGTCCAGCACCTCGCCCGCGAAGTACAGCCCCTCGACCAGCTTGGACGCCATCGTGTGCGGGTCGATCTCGCCGACCTTGACGCCGCCGGAGGTGACGACCGCCTCCTCCACGGGGTGCGCGCCGCTGACGGCGATCTCGAACCGCTTGAGCGCGTCCAGCAGCCGCCGGCGCTGCTCCCTGGTGACGGAGTGCGCCTTCGTATCCGCCGGTATCCCCGTGCGGCGCACGAGGACGGGGATCATGCTCCTCGGAACCAGCCCGCCGAGCACGTTGTCGAAATTTTGGTTGCTCCGCTCCGCGAGGTCGCGCAGCAGCCGCTCGTCCAGCTTCTTCTCGTCGAGCGCGGGCTTCAGGTCGATCACAAGGCGGCAGCCGCCGCTCTCCCAGTCGCGCATATGCGCGCTCGCGGACAAGACCAGCGGGCCGCTGACGCCGAAGTGCGTGAACAGCAGCTCGCCCTGCTCCTCGAAAACGACCTTGTTCCTCCCGTCCCGCACCGTCAGCGCGACGTTTCGCAGCGAGAGCCCCTGCATCGCGGCGCAGTCGGCGTCTCCGCTCTCGAGCGGCACGAGCGACGCGCGCGGCGGCACGACCGTGTGCCCCGCCTGCTTCGCGAGGCGGTAGCCGTCGCCGGTGCTGCCCGTCGCGGGATAGGACACGCCGCCCGTCGCGACGACGACCGCGTCCGCGTCGTAACGCCCGCGTTCGCCCTTGACGCCCGCGACGCGCCCCTCGCGCAGAATGAGCGCAACGGCGCGGTCGCGCACGAGGCGGACGCCGAGGCGCTTCAGCTCCCGCTCCAGCGCGGCGCTGACGTCGAACGCGCGGTCGGAGACCGGATAGACGCGCCGCCCGCGCTCGACCTTCAGCGGCACGCCCAGCGCCTCAAAGAACGCCATCGTGTCGCGCCCATCCCAGTTGGAGAATACGCTGTAAAGGAATTTTCCATTACGCGAAACGTGAGCGATCAGCTCCTCGCGCCCGCTGTCGTTCGTGACGTTGCAGCGCCCCTTGCCCGTGATGTTGAGCTTCTTGCCGAGGCGTTCGTTCGGCTCCAGCAGCGTGACTTCGCCGCCCGCGCGGGCGCAAAAGACCGCCGCCATCATGCCGGCGGCTCCGCCGCCGACGACGACCACCGATTTACTCATCCTCGGTCTTGCCGAAGATGGAGAACTGCTCCCAGACCTGCTCCAGCTCGGAGAAGCTGGTGGAGACGTCCGTGCCCTTCCGGCGCGCGCAGGCGAGAATGAGCGCGTTGAGCATACTCATCGGCGCGGCGAGCGAATCGACGAAGGAGATCATCTCGTTGCGCATCAGCAGCGTGCCGTCCGCCGCGCGCGCGACGGGTGACATCTCGCTGTCCGTGAGGCCGAGGATCGTCGCGCCGCGGTCTTTGGCGAAGCGGACGGTCTTGAGCGCCAGCTCCGAATAGCGCGGGAAGCTGATGGCGAACACCACGTCGCCCGGCCCGACGCGGAAGATCTGGTCGAACGTCCCCGCCGCGCCGCCCTGCACGAACGTCACGTTGTCGAAGATGAGGCGGAAGTAAAAGTTGAGGTAGCCCGCAAGGAACGAGGACGAGCGGAAGCCCACGATGTAGATGCGCCTCGCGCCCGTGATCAGCTCCGTCACGCGGTCGAACTCCGCCGCGTCGGTCTGGTCGATCGCCGTGCGCAGCCGCTCCATGTCGCGGTGCAGCACGTTCGTCACGAGGTCGCTGCCGCCCAGCGAGCCGTCCGACGCCTGGATGCGCTGGATGGACGTGAGCTTGCCGCGGATCATCTCCTGCAGCGCGCGCTGCATACTGGGATAGCCGCTGTAGCCGAGCTGCGTCGCGAAGCGCACGACGGTGGACTCGCTGACCTGCACGGTCTTGCCGAGCCTGCTCGCCGTCATGAACGCCGCCTTGTCGTAGTTGTCGAGGATATAGCGCGCGATGAGCTTCTGTCCCTTGGAAAAGCTCATCATATTCTTCTCGATCGTATGTAAGATATTCTTTGCCATCTTCTCCCACCCTCATGCTTTCTCAAAATCGCGGAGCTCCTCCGCGGTCAGGTCTCTCCATTTGCCGCTCGGCAGATCGCCGAGCAACAGGCGATGCTCCCGCACGCGCCGCAGGCGCTTGACGTGCAGCCCTACGGCGGCGCACATACGCCGTATCTGGCGGTTCTTGCCCTCGTGGAGGACGATCTCGTACTCCGCCGTCTCGCGCCCCTCGCGCAGTGTCTCCACCCGCGCGGGGCGGATCGGCTCGCCGTCCAGGTCTCGCAGCGCCGCGAGCTTTGCCGCCGCGCCGCGCACGTCGCCCGCCACGGTCACACGGTAGGCTTTCTCCACCCCGTACTTCGGGTGCAGGACGCGCTGGAGCCACGCGCCGTCGTTCGTCAGCAGCAGCAGGCCCTCGGAGTCGAAGTCGAGCCGCCCGACGGGCACGACGCGCGCGCCGCAGTCCGCGACCAGCTCCGCCACCGTGGGGCGCCCCTGCTCGTCCGACAGCGTGCAGACGCAGCCGCGCGGCTTATTGAGCATGAGATACCGCTTTCGCGCGGGCGCGAGCGGCACACCGTCCACGCAGACCTCGTCGCGGCCGGGGTCGGCGCGGCTCCCGAGCGCCACGGGCGCGCCGTTCACCGTCACGCGCCCCGCCTCGATCCACGCCTCCGCCGTCCGGCGGGAGCAGAGCCCCGCGGCGGCGATCAGTTTTTGAACACGCTCTTCCAAAAGGACTTCCCCTCCGTCCGCGCCGCCTTGACACCGTTTTGCGCGAGCAGCGCCGCGCGGGCGATCTCCGCGCCGTCGAGCAGGACGACGGCTTTGCCGAGCGCCTGTCCCGCTTTGACCGGCGCGCTCACCGCGTCCGGCAGCTCGAAGCGCACGGTCAGCGCCTCGCCGTCCGCGAGCGGATAGGCGAAGCCCTCCTCCGCCGCGAGCGCGACGCAGGACGCCTCCCCGCCGCGCACGGGGACGAGCGCGCAGGCTTCGCCGCGCTCGAGCACGCGCTCGCCGTGGTACGACGCAAAGCCGTGCTCGTAGAGCGCCGCGTGATCCGCCCAGTCGTTCCCGTCGTGCAGCGTCACCGCGACGAGCCGCAGCCCGCCGCGCTCCGCGCACGAAACCAGCGTCCGCCCCGCCGCGCCGGTGTAGCCGGTCTTGCCGCCGGTGCAGCCCTCGAGCGCGCCGAGCAGCTTGTTGTGGTTCATCATCGTGCGCGCGCCCGCCGTCGCCGTTCTGGTCGAGACGATGCGCGCGAACGCGGGGTCGCGCATGGCGTACGCCATCAGCCGCGCCAGGTCGAGCGCGCAGGAGTAGTGCCCCGCCTCGTCCAGCCCGCTGGGGTTGGCGAACGCCGTGTGCGTCATCTCCAGCGCCGCCGCGGTCTCGTTCATGCGCCGCACGAACGCCTCCCGCCCGCCGCAGAAGTCCGCGACGCACTCCGCCGCGTCGTTGCCCGACGGCAGCATCAGCCCGTAGAGCAGCGCCTCCAGCGTCAGCGTCTCGCCCTCCGCGAGGTACATCGACGAGCCTTCCTTCAGATGCTCGCGCTTGACCGTCACAAGGTCGGACAGACGGGCGGAGCGCAGCGCGACCAGAGCGGTCATGAGCTTCGTCGTGCTGGCGATGGGCTTTTCCGCCGTCTCGCTCCGCGCGAGCAGCACGCGCCCGCTGTCCGCGTCCATCAGCACATAGGCGGACGCGGAGACGGTCGGCGCAGCCTGACAAGGAATATTGCTTGTCAGGCAAAGCAGGGCGAGCAAAACAGCCGTAATGGGACGCGCGCGGGACATGGGACCACTCCTTTTTTCGCAAGTGCTCCTAGTATGCCCGCAAGCGCGGGATCAGAACATGTCTTTTTCTTCTTTTTTGCGCTCGATGAAGTGCTCCACGCGCTCAATGACCTCCGGCACGAGGTCGAGCACGCGGTCGGCGACGCCCACGGCGGGGATCGCCACGGGCACCACGCGGGTCATGCCGTCCTTGATGATGAGGAAGCTGACGGGGTCGATCTTCACGCCCGCCGCGCCCGCGCCGCCGAACTTGTCGGCGCTCTTGCCGTAGTCGCTGCCGCCCGTGCCGAAGCCGAAGCTCACGCGGGAGATCGGGATCACGGTCACGCCGTCCGGCGTGTTGATGGGCGTGCCGATGATGGTGTTGGAGTCCACCATCTCGCGGATCTTGGTCATCGTGGTCTCCATGAGGTCGCTCAACGGTTTCTTTTCCTGATCGTTCATGTCGTTCATCCTTTCTTATGCGATCTGTTCTTCGGTGTCGCTTGGTTTCGTCTCTTTCGGGGCGCCGTCCCCGTGCGTCCGCTGGAAGCGCAGGTACCAGCGCAGCAGCGGGACGGCGAGCGTGAGCGCGATGGCGAGCAGGTCGCAAACGCGCAGCGACGCGCCCACCGCGCCGAACGCCTCCGTCCGCTCGCGGTCGAAATCCACGCGCAGATGCAGCGAGGGGTTCGGGATATGGAACGTCTCCTCCAAACGCGGCATGAGCGTGTGCAGCAGCGCGTTCGCCGCGCCGAACGCCGCCGCGATGTCCGCGGGGTCGCTCCCGCCGAACACGGCGGTCAGCTCCAGCGGGTCGATCCGCACACGCCGGCAGGCGCGCCGCGCCGTCTTTCGCAGCGCGCGGAGCGCGATCTCGAGCAGCTCGCGCACCTCGCCGAACGACGGCTTGGGAAGCGGCTTTTTCTCCGCTTTCTTCGCTGTTTTTTCCGGTTTGGGACGCTTCCCCGCCTTGCGCGGATAAAGCGTCAGGCGAAAGACGCCCACGCGCGCGGTGACGCGCGTCCCGCCGTCGAACGCGGCAACGACGCCGAGCCGCGTCAGCCCGAGCAGCAGCAGGAGCAGAAGGAGGACGCCGAGTATCTTGAGCGCCGTCATGCGTCGCCCTCCGGCAGCGTCCCGTCCTCGCCGATGCGAAGCTGCCCCTCCGGCTCAAGACCGGGCATCTCGGGAAGCTCGTCCAGCGAGCTCAAGTGGAACACGCGCAAAAATTCCTTCGTCGTGCGGTACAGGCGCGGACGCCCGGGCACCTGCAGATGCCCGCACTCCTCGATCAGCCCGCGCTCCTGCAGCAGCCCCATCGTGTACGAGCTGTCCACCCCGCGCACCTGATCGACGTAGGCGCGGGTCGTCGGCTGGTAGTAGGCGACGACGGTCAGCGCCTCGAGCGCGGGCTGGCTGAGCTTCGCGCTCTTGCGGATCTCGAACGCCTTGCGGATGACGTCGGCGTAGTCCGGCGCGGAGCAGAGCTGATAGCTGTCCTCCATCCGCACGAGGCGGACGCCGCGCCGCTCGTAGGCGTAGTGATCCTCGAGCTTTTTGAGCAGCATCTCCGCCGTCTCCCTGTCCAGCTCCAGCGCGAGGCAGATGCGCTCGACGCCCACCGGCTCGCCCGAGGCGAACAGGATGCCCTCGACGGCTGCCTCCAGCTCGCGCAAGTCCATTGTCTCCAAATCCACCGCCCCTTACAGCGCCGGAAGCTCCGGCGCGTCCGTTTCGTAATCCACCGTGCAGTCCACGTCCGGGCCCGCGAGCCGGATCGCCTTCGCGCGGCACAGCTCCAGCACGGCGAGGAACGTCGCCACGATCTCGCTGCGGCTGCGGCTGCCGCGAAACAGCAGCAAAAACCGCGTGATGCCGGAGCGTTTGAGCCAGACGACGATCTCGCGCGCCTTGTCCGACACGGAGTACGGCTCGCGCCGCACGATCTCGCGGAACGCGCCGCGGTCCGGCGGCGCGAGGCGTTTGACGCGCTCCTCGATCTCCGACATCGCGGCGACGAGGTCGGACGCCTCGTGGTCGTAGTCGTAGACCTTGCCGCGCTCGCGCGGCTCCGGCGGGCGCGTCATCGTGTTGCGCCCGAACTCGCTCATCGCGGACATCGTGTCGGTCAGCGCCTTGACGCGCAGATACGCGTCCTTCTGCTGCCGCTCCTGCAGCGAGCGCACCAGCTCGTCCATCTCGCTTTTTGCCTCCTCGTCCTCGAGCGAGAGCAGCATCCGCGACTTGATGAACATCAGATGCGACGCCATGAGGATGAATTCGCTCGCGATCTCGAGGTCGAGCCGCTTGCGCTCGGCGAGGTACGCGAGGTACTGGTCGAGCAGCAGCGCGATGGGGATGTTCTGTATTTCGATCTTGTTCTTGGAAAGCAGGAACAGGATCAGGTCGAGAGGGCCCTCAAAGTCCTGCAGCGCCTCCTCGCTCCGCTCCTGCACCACGCCTTCGAGCTTGAAAATGGGGTCGTCCATATCGGCGTCTCCTGTGCGGTCGTTCAACTGTGACAGTATACCATCCGCGTCGCGGTTTTACAAGAAAATTTTGCAATTTTTCTTGCGTGGGCTTGCAATGTCACCGCCCGCGCGCAAAAAAAGACCGCGGCGGACGCCGCGGTCTTTTTTTGCTTTAGTCTTTCTTCAGTCCGGCGAGCGTCGCGATCTCCGCCGCGACGTCCTCCTGCTTCTTCTCGATGCCCTCGCCCTTCTCGAAGCGGACGGCGTTGACGAACTCGACCTTGCCGCCGAGCGCCTTCGCGGCGTTCGCCATATACTGCTCGACCGTCACGTCACCGTCCTTGACGAACGCCTGTTGGAGCAGGCAGTTCTCGGAGTAGAACTTGTTGAGCTTGCCCATGACGATCTTTTCCTTGACCTGCTGGGGCTTGCCCGCCATCTTCGGATCGTTGTCCATCTGGGCGAGCATGATCTTCTTCTCCTCCTCGATGACCTCGTCCGTGACCTGGCTCTTGTCCCAGAAGCGCGGATTCAGCGCCGCGATCTGCATCGCGACGTCCTTGCCGATGTCGGTCGCGTCGACGCCGCCCTCGACCTTGAGGTTCACGAGCACGCCGATCTTGCCCTTCATGTGCACATAGGGCACGCACACGTCGCTGGCGATGCGCGCGAAGCGGCGGATGCCCATGTTCTCGCGCAGGGCGAGGAACAGCTCGTCCTTCGCGGAGGCGACGGTGCCCTTGCCGTCCGTCCACGCGCAGTTGTTCAGCGCGTCGAGGTCGGCGGGGTCGTTCTTCGCGATCACGCTTGCGAGGTTCTTGACGAAGTTCTGGAACAGGTCGCCGTTTGCGACGAAGTCCGTCTCGCAGTTGACCTCGACCGCGACGCCCACGCCGTCGATCACGGCGGCGTACGCCATGCCCTCGGCGGCGACGCGGCCCGCCTTCTTCGCCTGCGACGCGAGACCCTTCTCGCGCAGGTACTCGATCGCCTTATCGACGTTGCCGTCGGTCTCGGTGAGCGCCTTCTTGCAGTCCATCATGCCGCAGCCGGTCATCTCACGCAGTTTCATCACGTCAGAAGCGGTAAATGCCATTGCTCTGTCCTCCTTGTCCTTTTACGCCTCAGCCTCGGCTTCGCCCTCAGCCTTCTCCGCGAGCGCGTCCTCCATGACCTCGCCCTGCTTGCCCTCGATCATGGCGTTGGCCATGACGCCGGCAATCAGCTTGATGGCGCGGATGGCATCGTCGTTGCCCGGGATCGGGTAGTCGATCTCGTCGGGATCGCAGTTGGTGTCCGCGATAGCGACGACGGGGATGCCGAGCTTGTGCGCCTCGGCGATGGCGTTGCGCTCCTTGCGCGTGTCGATGATGAAGAGCGCGCCCGGCAGCCGCGTCATCTCCTTCACGCCGCCGAGGTACTTCTCCAGCTTCTCGATCTCGCCGAGGTGCTTCATGACTTCCTTCTTCGGCAGCATGTCGAAGGTGCCGTCCTCCTGCATGCGCTTGAGCTGGTTGAGACGGTCGATACGGGTGCGCATGGTCTTGAAGTTCGTCATCATGCCGCCGAGCCAGCGGGCGTTGACGTAGTACATGTTGCAGCGCAGCGCCTCGTCACGGATGGCCTCCTGCGCCTGCTTCTTGGTGCCGACGAACAGCAGCGTCTTGCCGTCCTCGGAGAGCTGACGCACGAAGTTGTACGCCTCCTCGAGCTTCTTGACCGTTTTCTGCAGGTCGATGATATAGATGCCGTTGCGCTCCGTGTAGATGTAGGGAGCCATTTTGGGGTTCCAGCGACGGGTCTGATGACCGAAGTGGACGCCTGCTTCCAGCAGGGACTTCATGGATACGACGTTTGCCATTTTGTTTCTCCTTTTGTTTTTGTTTGTTACCCTCCGGAGACCTCGTCCTCTCCCCCGACCCTTGCGGGCAACCGGCGAAAAGTCCGTCTCCGTGCGGAATGCCCTGATAGATTAACACACCGTTTCAGGGATTGCAAGCATTATTTTACGCTTTTACCATCTTTTTTTGCCGCGCTTGGGCGGCGGCTCGTCGCCGCGGCGCGGGAACGTGTGCTCGATGAGGATCACGTCGTCCCCGATGCGCTTGATACAGCGCCAGGGTATGTAGTATTCCTCCCCGCGCCCCAGCAGCCCGAACAGCTTGAGCGGCCCCGGCACGATGAGCGCCGTGATCTCGCCCTCGGGGATGCGCAGATCCAGATCGCCGACGTAGCCGAGGCGGCAGCCGTCGTTGATGTTGATGACCTCCTTGCAGCGGAGCTCGGTAAAGCGCTGGTCCATCCTCCCACCTCTTTCTCCCACATGATATGTCGGAAAGAGGAAGTCCGATACCTCATACCTGCTTGTCAAGATAACTGTCGCGCATATACATGCCGATGGGGAACACGTCGAAGCCGCGTCCCACTACCTGCTCCGCCAGCGATTCCATGCAGCAGGCGCAGAGCGCCGGGATGCCGGTCTGTTCGGCAACCTCGGCGGCAAACTCCCAGCCGCGCAGCACCTCATCCGGCGTGGTATAGCGGATCAGATGCCCGTTCGCGATCAGCCCCGTCACCTGCAATCCGGTCGTCCGCTCAATGCCGCGGATATGCTCCACCGCCTTCTCCACCGTGTCGCTGCCCGGACGATAAGGATTGACGACGCAGAGCAATTGGTACGGCTGCGCGAAATATTTTTTGAACTGATTCAGGATCATCGCGCCCGTGGCGTCGCCGCCGCAGTCCAGCAGCACGCGGCAGCCCTCGTCCTCCAGCGGCGCGCGAATGCCGGCGGAGATGACCTGCAATTCAGAGCCGTTGCGCCCGTTGAACGGGTCGGAGTAGACCCTGACGCCCGCCGCCTCCAGCGCGTCCTGCCGCTCGCGGGAGCGGAAGAACGGGTTTTCGATATCGAGGTCGGCCAACGCCAGGCGTTCTTCACGCTGCAGCTTTGCCAGCGGATCAGAAGCTGCGCGCTCTGCGAGCGCGAACGCCAGCGAGACGCAGAACTCCGTCTTGCCGCTGCCGAAGTGTCCCGTCACGGCGATAATGCGCGGCCCGCCTGTCATTTTTTCCATCAAAGCGTCCATGTTCTTCCTCCCTTTCCTGTTGTTTCATTCTATTTTGCCCGCAAAATCCCGTCAACAGGCATTTTGCCCTATGAAGCGAGAGCCATGCGCGGCTTTTTTGTTAAAACAGCACTAT
>JAFSZQ010000028.1 GCA_017458885.1 Oscillospiraceae bacterium | reverse complement strand
GCGCCTCGGCTGGATCGGCGACGACGTGTGGTACGCCCACGGCATCCACTTCAACGATGAGTAATTGAAGCTGCTTGCCGACACCGGCACCGGCGTCGCCCACTGCCCCATCTCCAACATGAAGCTCGCCTCCGGCGTGGCGCGCGTGCCGGAGATGCTGCGCCTCGGCGTGCCGGTCGGCCTCGCGGTGGACGGCTCCGCGTCCAACGACGGCTCCAGCCTTATGGAGGAGCTGCGCGTGGCGTATCTGCTGCATCGGCTCCACGCGTGCCATGCCGCGCCGTCGGGCTATGATATCCTGAAGCTGGCGACGCGCGGCAGCGCGCGGCTGCTGGGGCGCGACGACATCGGGCAGCTTGCCGTCGGCAAGTGCTGCGACCTGTTCCTTGTGGACGCGCGGCGGCTGGAGCTGACCGGCTCGCTGTACGACCCAAAATCTGTGCTGGCGACGGTGGGCCTCCGCGGCGCGGTGGATACCACCATCGTGAACGGCAAGGTAGTCGTCGAGCATGGGCGGCTCAAAACCGTGGACGAGGAACGCCTCGCGCGGGACGCGAGCGACAAGTGTGCGGCGTATCTGCGCCGTTGACAAAAGCGAACAAATATTGTATAATCAACTCGTCCGTTGGTGAAGTTTGAAAAGGTCACACAGCGGCGGCGGGCCGCGCATCTTCCCGCGCGGTCTGCCGAGAGAGAGTTCCTTGCTCTCTCGGCGGTTTGGCTACGCCTCCCGAAAGGGGGTGACGCCATGCGTATTACCATCACGGTGGAATTCCGTGGGTTTGTTTTTACATTCTGGGTAAAACGCGACAACCGCCACTCTGGCAAGTGACGGTTGTCTGGGTTTTTCTGGATAACTTGTTAGCTTAACCGAGTCAGACCGCTTGTCGCGCCTTTCTCTGCTTTCATTATACGGGCTCCCCCTTGATTCGTCAAGGGGGATTTTTATTTTCGCGTTACAGATACCGGTCCATCTTGCGCCACCAGTCCTCCAGGCGCTCCTCCGCCTCCTCGCGCTTGCCGCGGAGAAACGCGCGCAGCGCGTCCCCGCCCTCGTGGAGCTTCGCCACCAGCTCGTCGCGGTCGGCGGTGAGATCGTCGCGCAGCTCGTCGCGCGCCTCCTCGAGCAGCGCGAAGGTGTCCATCAGCTCGCCCTGCGAGTTGAGGAAGCCATCCATCGCCTTCTGGTGCTTGGGATATTTGCCGCTGCGGTAGTCGTCAATGACGATCTCGTAGCGCTCATACGCCCGCGCCACCGCGTCCTCCCACGAGAGGTACAGCTGGCTCTGGGCGTTCTCGCCCACGCGGCGCATGGCGTCGCGATCGGCGCACAGCGCCGTCAGCTTCGCGGCGAGGGAGGGCGCGTTCTCCTCGATGAAAAAGCCGTTTTGCCCGTCGGTCACGCCCTCGGCGGCGCAGGAACCCGCGACCATCACCGTCGCCGTGGCGCTCGCCGCCGCCTCGCGCACGACAAGGCCATTGGTGTCGAAGGTCGAGGGGAACAGGAACAGGTCAGCGCGGGTGTACCAGCCGCGGATGGTCTCGCGGTCGGAGATCGCGCCGGTGAAGAAGCACACGTCGTCCAGCCCCAGCTCGTGCGCGGTCGCGCGCACCTCCTTGCCGTCCGCGCCGTCGCCGATGAACACCATGCGGAACGCCGTTCCCTGCGCCTTGAGCGCGGCGAGCGCGTCGAGGATGATGCGAAGGCCCTTGTACCACATCAACCGACCGACAAAGAGGAACATCGGCACATCATGCGGCAGATCGTACTCCGCCGTCGCGGCCACGACCGTCGCGTCGTCCACGCCGCCGCGCGGCACGTCCACGCCGTTCGCCATGACG
>JAFSZQ010000027.1 GCA_017458885.1 Oscillospiraceae bacterium | reverse complement strand
GCCGCCCTCGGTTTCGAGCGCGGGCAGCAGGTCGGTCGGCGCGAGCGAGGCGCGCAGCACGAACACGCCCGCGCAGGGGACGTCCGTCCCGTCGAGCGACGCCGCCTCCACCATCTGCCCGCCCTTGATCACGACGCGGCTCGCCGCGACGAACGGGATGCCGTCATCCAGCGTGTCGGGGCGCTTCGGCGCGGTGTAGGTCACGCGGCAGCCGATGCTTTGCAGGTACTTCGCCTCCTCCGGCGCGTCGCTCGTCCTGCCCGCAACGACCACGTCCCTGCCGCGGTAGAGCATCCCGTCGCAGGTGGCGCAGTAGCTCACGCCGCGCCCCAGAAACTCCTGCTCGCCGGCGAACTTCGTCTGCCGCACGACGCCGGGCGCCATCACGAGCGCGCCGCCCTGATACGTCTCCGTGCCGGCGGTCACGGCAAAGCCGTTCCACGCCATCAGCGCGTTCGCGCGCCCGACGGCGAACGCGACGCCCGCGTTCTCGGCGTGCTTCTGAAATTCTTCCAGCAGCTCGCGGCCCGTGCGCGCGGGCAGACCGAGGTAGTTGTCGATCTTCTCCGCCTTCGCCAGCGGGCTGTCCTGCCAGCGGTTGCCGATGACGAGCGCAGTTTTTCCGCGCCCGCGCGCCGCGACCGCGGCGGCGAGTCCCGCCGGCCCGCTGCCGAGGACGATCAGATCGTAGTTCATCAAACCCGCCTCCGTTCTTTCCCCATCAGTATACCCGATTTTTCTCCGCATGGCAAGCATTTTGTCAAAATAAATTGCGCAAAATCAATTTGAGCGGATTGTGGCAAAACTGTAAATTTTGCGCCCCGCCGCTTTACGCCCGCGTAGGAGGCGGGTATAATGATCTGCGAAAGGGTGTGGCGCGGTGAACAACTTTTTCTATCGCCTGCAAAGCGCGGCGGCGCGGCTGATGTACGGGCGCAACGGGGTGGACCAGCTCGGCTGGGCGCTGCTGGCGCTGTATCTCCTGCTGCGCGCCGCCGGCGGTCTGATCCGTGTGCCGGCGCTCCGCGCCGGCTTCGGGCTGCTCTCCTTCGCGGCGGTCGTGCTGGCGCTGTGGCGGGTCTTCTCCCGCGACCTCGCGAAGCGCCGCGCGGAGAACGCGCGCTTCCTCCGCCGGTGGTATCCCGTGCGCACGCTGTTCCGCGACGCGCGCGCCCGCCGCGCCGACAGGGCGCACAAGTACGTCAAATGCTCCTGCGGCGCGTGGTGCCGCGTGCCGCGGGGCGTCGGCAAGGTGGAGCTGATGTGCCCCAGATGCGGGGAAAAGCGGATCGTCAAGACTTGAGACCGCGCAAAGCGGAGCGTCGCGCGCCATGGGCGCGGGCGCTCCGCGTTTTTGTGTCAAATGACGAAACCAATGACGCGCCGCGTCGAGGGAGCGAGCGCCGGAAAATGACATTTTTCGCGCAAAAACGAGTTGACATAAGGCTGTGGATAAATCTGTGGAAATTGTGAATAACCTCGATTTTGGGTGCGTCCGACGGGGTTGACCGCGCGGTTATGACGCGCGCCGCAAGCGGAACTTTTGGGCGGCGGAGAGGCGTTTGTACCGAACTTTGCCGTTTCGACGCTTTTGCGGCAAAAACACTTGCCATTGTGGGGGCAAGACGGTATAATATACCAAGTATTGTATGAGCGAAACGGAGACACACATGGCGGAGAACAGAAAGACCGAGTACGGCAACGAGAGCATTTCCTCGCTTCAGGGCGCGGACCGCGTGCGCAAGCGCCCGGGCGTCATCTTCGGCTCGGACGGGCTGGAGGGCTGCGAGCACGCGGTGTTCGAGATCCTCTCGAACTCCATCGACGAATCGCGCGAGGGGCACGGGCGGCTCATCACCGTGACGCGCTACCTCGACCACAGCGTCGAGGTCGAGGATCAGGGGCGCGGCTGCCCGCTCGATTACAATCCCAAGGAAAAGCGCATGAATTGGGAGCTGGTGTTCTGCGAGCTCTACGCCGGCGGCAAGTACGAGACGGGCGGCGGCGACAACTACGAATACTCGCTGGGGCTGAACGGGCTGGGCGCGTGCGCGACGCAGTACGCCTCGCGCTACATGGACGTGACCGTCTGGCGCGACGGGAAGAAGTATTCGCTGCGCTTCGAGCGCGGCGAGGTCGTGGGCGCGAAGGGCAGGGAGCTGACCGTCGAGCCGACCGACCGCGGCAAAAAGACCGGCACGCGCACCCATTGGCTGCCCGACCTCGACGTGTTCACGGACATCGACGTTCCCGCCGAGTACTTTGCCGACGTGCTCAAGCGTCAGGCGGTGGTGAACGCGGGCGTGACGTTCCGCTTCCGCGACGAGAGCGCCCCGAACAGATTCGAGACGACGGACTTCGTCTACGAAAACGGCATTCAGGACTACGTCGCGGAGCTCGCGGGCGAGGACGCGCTGACCGCGCCCGTGTACTGGGAGACGGAGCGGCGCGGGCGCGACCGCGCGGACAAGGACGAGTACAAGGTGAAGCTCTCGGTCGCCTGCTGCTTCTCGAACCGTGTCCAGCGCATCGAGCACTACCACAACTCGAGCTGGCTCGAGCACGGCGGCAGCCCCGAAAAGGCGGCGAAGAGCGCGTTCGTCTCCGCCATCGACGCCTATTTGAAGCAGAACAATAAGTACCAGAAAAACGAGGCGAAGATCGCGTGGCAGGACGTGGAGGACTGCCTCATTCTGGTGTCCAGCAACTTCTCCACGCTCACGAGCTACGAGAACCAGACCAAGAAGGCGATCACGAACAAGTTCGTGCAGGAAGCGATGACCGAGTTCCTGAAAAGCCGCCTCGAGGTCTACTTCATCGAGAACCGCGCGGACGCGGAGAAGATCGCCAATCAGGTGCTCGTCAACAAAAGAAGCCGCGAGAGCGCGGAGAAGCAGCGCCTCGGCATGAAGAAAAAGCTCTCGGGCAGCATCGACATCTCCAACCGCGTGCAGAAGTTCGTGGACTGCCGCACGCGCGACGTGAGCCGCCGCGAGATCTACATCGTCGAGGGCGACAGCGCGCTGGGCAGCGTCAAGCTCTCGCGCGACGCGGAGTTCCAGGGCATCATGCCCGTGCGCGGCAAGATACTCAACTGCCTCAAAGCCGACTACCCACGCATCTTCAAAAGCGAGATCATCACCGACCTGCTGAAAGTCCTCGGCTGCGGCGTCGAAGTCCCGGGGAAGTACGCGAAGGAGCTCAGCGCGTTCGACCTCGGCAATCTGCGCTGGAACAAGGTCGTCATCTGCACCGACGCGGACGTGGACGGGTATCAGATCCGCACGCTGATCCTGACGATGATCTACCGTCTCTGCCCGACGCTGATCCGCGAGGGCCGCGTCTACATCGCGGAGACGCCGCTCTTTGAGATCAACTGCGGCGACAAGACGTGGTTCGCGTACACGGACAGGGAGAAGAACGACGTGGTCGCGTCGCTCGCGGGCAAGAAGGTGAAGGTAGACCGCTCCAAGGGTCTCGGCGAGAACGACCCCGAGATGATGTGGCTGACGACGATGAACCCCGAGACGCGCCGCCTCATCCGCGTCACGCCCGAGGACATGGAGCGCACGGCGGCGGTGTTCGACCTGCTGCTCGGCGACAACCTGCAGGGGCGGAAAGACCATATCGCGGAAAACGGGCACAAGTATTTGGAGCTGATCGACGTATCGTAAGGGAGGGCATCACGATGGCAAACATCATCATCCACTGCTACTACGCGGGCAAGGCGGGCGCGGTCAAGGGGTTCTTCGACGAGATGCAGGCGGGGCTGCAAAAGGACGTCTACGCCGAGGACGGCTGCGTCCAGTACGACTACTACCTCTCCGCGAAGGACGGAAGCTCCGGCGTGCTGCTCGAGAAGTGGCGCGACGCGGCGGCGCTCGACGCGCACCAGAAGGGCGAGCCGATGGCGAAGCTGCTCAAGGTCAAGGAGAAGTACGCCCTGGAGACTAGGGTCGAAATCTACGAACTGAAGGAATAACACGGCAATGCCAAAGAAAAAGCAACCCGACGAGATCAAACACAAAAATAATCCCAACGTGCTGGGCTTGCGCGCCGACGTGGTCGAGCAGCGCATCACCGACACGCTGGAGCTGAACTATATGCCCTACGCGATGTCGGTCATCGTCTCGCGCGCCATTCCCGAGATCGACGGCTTCAAGCCGTCGCACCGCAAACTGCTCTACACGATGTACAAGATGGGGCTGCTCAATGGCGCGCGCACCAAATCCGCGAACATCGTGGGGCAGACGATGCGCCTCAACCCCCACGGCGACGCCGCCATCTACGACACGATGGTGCGGCTCTCCCGCGGCTACGGCGCGCTGCTGCACCCGTTCGTCGATTCCAAGGGCAACTTCGGCAAGGTCTACTCCCGCGACATGGCGTGGGCGGCGAGCCGCTACACCGAGGCGAAGCTCGCGCCGATCTGCGCGGAGCTGTTCCGCGACATCGACAGTGACACCGTGGACTTTGTCGACAACTACGACAACACGATGAAGGAGCCGGCGCTGCTGC
>JAFSZQ010000026.1 GCA_017458885.1 Oscillospiraceae bacterium | reverse complement strand
TGGGCGTCGTCTCGCTCGCGGACATCCCAAGCGTCGCGAGGCATCCGCTGCTCTCTTTCTGGCAGGGCGACATCACGCGCCTCGCCGTGGACGCCATTGTGAACGCGGCGAACGCGCAGATGCTCGGCTGCTTCGTGCCGATGCACACCTGCATCGACAACTGCATCCACACGTTCGCGGGCGTACAGCTCCGCGCGGCGTGCGCGCGGCAGATGGGGCTGCTGCGCGAGCGGTACGGGCGCGACTACGAGCAGCCGACCGCCGTGCCGATGCTGACCGACGGCTACAACCTGCCCGCGAAGAAGGTCGTCCACGTCGTCGGGCCCATCGTGCGGGGGCGGCTGACGGAGGCGCTGGAGCAAGACCTTGCGGACTGCTATGCGAACACGCTCGACCTCTGCGCGGAAAACGGGCTGCGGAGCGTCGCGTTCTGCTGCATCTCGACCGGCGTGTTCCGCTTCCCGAACGACCGCGCCGCGCGCATCGCCGTGCGGACGGTCACGGACTGGCTCGCATCGCACGAGGGCGCGCTCGAGCGCGTAATCTTCAACGTCTTTCGGGACGAGGACAGACGCCTGTACGAGCGGGAGCTCCAACGCTCTTGACGCATCCGCGCCGCGATGGTATGATGCATGGGTACGCAAGGCAATGATTTTCCGATAGGAGGAAGCGGATATGAACAAGACGACGAAGACCCTGACGCTCAGCGCGATGTTCCTCGCGCTGGGGATGGTGCTGCCGTTCCTGACGGGGCAGATCCAGCAGATCGGCAATATGCTCCTGCCGATGCACATCCCCGTCCTGCTCTGCGGGCTGATCTGCGGCTGGCAGTACGGCGCGGCGGTCGGCTTCATGCTGCCGCTGCTGCGCTCCGTGATATTCAGTATGCCGCCGCTCTACCCCGTGGCGATCGCGATGGCGTTCGAGCTGGCGGCATACGGCTTCGTGTCCGGCTTCCTGTACGCGCGCTCCCGCTGGCAGTGCGTGCTCGCGCTCTACCGCTGCCTGATCGCGGCGATGCTCGCGGGGCGGCTCGTGTGGGGGATCGCCGAGATCGTCCTGCTGGGGCTGCGCGGCAACGCGTTCACATGGGAGGCGTTCCTCGCGGGCGCGGTGCTCAACGCGATCCCCGGCATCGTGCTCCAGCTTGTGCTGATCCCCGCGGTCATGGTCGCGCTGAACAGGGCGGGGCTCGTGCGCTTCCGCCGCGCCGCCGACGAAGCGGAGATCGCATGACGCGCGGCGCTGACGCGCTGATCGGGGAGGCGCGTGCGCTCGCGGCGCGCCAGCCGCTCGTGCTGCTCGCGCTCGACGGGCGCTGCGCCGCGGGCAAGACCACGCTCGCAAACGGCTGGGGCGAACGCTTCGGCTGGCAGGTCGTGCACATGGACGACTTCTTTCTCCGGCCGGAGCAGCGGACGCCGGAGCGTTACGCGACGCCAGGCGGCAACGTGGATCACGAGCGGTTTCTGGCGGAGGTGCTGCTGCCGCTGCGCGCGGGGCGCGCCGCCCGTTACCGCCCGTTCGACTGCGCCGCGCTGCGCCTGTCCGAGGAGGAGAAGACCGTCGCGCCCGCGGGCGTGGTGGTCGTCGAGGGCGCGTACGCCTGCCACCCGTCGCTGTGGGAGCAGTACGACCTGCGCGCGTTCGCGACCGTGGGGCGCGAGGAGCAGCTCCGCCGCGTCGCGGCGCGCAACGGAGCGGAGCGGCTCGCGGCGTTCCGCGAGCGGTGGATCCCGCTGGAGGAGGCGTACTTCGCCGCGTTCGACGTCGAGGCGCGCTGCGCGTATCGGATCGGCGCGGAAACCGCTTGAAAATTCTGCACCGATGGGATAGAATATATCACATCGTAAAAAAGGGGAGACGATGTTATGTGGAATAGGAAAGAACTGAAGGCGAAGGGGAAAGACGCATTTCAGGCGAACTACTGGCGCAGCGTACTGGTGGCGCTGGTGCTCGTGGCTTTTACCGGTTCCGGCGCGGGCATAATCGGTGGGCTGTCCGGCGGGCT
>JAFSZQ010000025.1 GCA_017458885.1 Oscillospiraceae bacterium | reverse complement strand
GGTCGAGGACGCGCTCACGCGCTACGCCGCCGAGGCGGGCAGCCTGCTGGAAACGCTGGCGGGGCGGATGCTCTCGTCGCTCGCCGCCCTTGCCTCGGCGCTGCCGCGCGTCCTGCTCGGCGGGGCGACGGCGGTGCTCGCGACCTGCTTTCTCTCCGCGTCGCTGCCGGAGCTCCGCGCGCTGCTGCGAAAAAGCGCCCACGGCGGCGCGCTGCGCCGTCTCGGCGGCGGCGTGACGCGCTCCGTGGGGCACTGGCTGCGCGCGGAGCTGGCGCTCTGCGCCGTGACGTTCGGCGAGGTGCTCGCGGGGCTGCTGTTCCTGCGCGAACCTTACGCGCTGCTGCTGGCGCTGCTCATCACGCTGGTGGACGCGCTGCCCGTGTTCGGCACGGGCACGGTGCTCGTGCCGTGGGCGGCGGCGGAGCTGCTGCTGCAAAACGCGCCGAAGGCGGCGCTGCTCGGCGCGCTCTATCTCGTGACGCTGGCGGTGCGCGGCGCGCTGGAGCCGCGTCTGCTCGGCGCGAAGGCGGGGCTGCCGCCGGTCGTGTCGCTGCTGGCGATGTACCTCGGCTTCTGCGCGTTCGGCGTGACGGGCATGGTGCTCTGTCCGTTCCTGCTGATCTGCGCGCGCCTCGGGCGCGGGGAAAGCGCGTGAAAAAAAAGAGCGGCTTTCGCCGCTCTTTTTTTCGTTACCCCGCGAAGTGCTGCGTCCAGTAGTTCCCGCTTGCGACGTAGCCCACGCCGATGCGCGTGTACGAGGCGTTCAGGATGTTCGCGCGGTGCCCCGCCGAGTTCATCCACGCGGTCACGACCGCCTGCGGCGTCGCGTAGCCCATCGCGATGTTCTCGCCCGCCGTGCGGTAGGCGATCCCCTGCGATTTCATGAGCTGGAACGGCGTGCCATAAGTAGGACTGTTGTGGTCGAAGTAGCGGTTGTCGCGCATATCCTGCGACTTCATGCGGGCGGTGCGCGTCAGCGCCGCGTCCTCCGTCAGCGCCGCGAGACCGGCCTTTGCGCGCTCGGCGTTCACGAGGCGGATGACCTCGCGCTCGTAGGCGCTCGCCGTGGTCGTCGCGGTCTGCGTCTGCTGTGCGGGCGTCTGCGGCTCCTGCGCCGCGGGCGTCTCCTGCTCGGCCGGAGCCGTCGGCGTCTGCTGCGCGGGCGTCGCCGCCTTGCCGCCGTACTGCGACAGGAGCTGGCCCAGCAGCGCGTTCGCGTCGAGCGCCTGTCCGGCGCAGGAGCCGTCGCTGCAATCGCTGCCGCTTCCGCAGTTGCCGCCGTAGCGGCAGAGCATCTGCCAGAGCAGCGCGTTCGCGGGGCACGCGGAGCGCGCGGGCGTCTGGCAGCTTGCGGCAAATGCCGGTACGCTCATGGAAGCCATGACAGCGAATGCCAAAACGAGTGTGGTAAGTTTGCGTTTCATCGGTATTACCTCCCTTGCAAGTCAAATTGTAACCGATCTGTTACCTTTTGACAATGCAAAGAATTTGCCAGAATTGGCAGGAATATCCTGCCTTTCGGCGGCGGATACTACCGGAAAACGCATTTGGAGGGATCGTATGAGTTCAAACGCCGCGCTGCCCGCATACCCGCGCCTCACGGAGCGCCTGATCGCCGACGTCGCCGTGATCGGCGGCGGCATGGCGGGGATACTGACCGCCTACGCCCTGCGCGCGGCGGGGCTGCGCGTCGTGCTGCTCGAGGAGGGCCGCCTCGCGGGCGGGGCGACCGCGCGCATGACCACCCGCGCCAGCGCCCAGCACGGGCTGTTCTGCGAGCGGCTGCTGCGCGATTTCGGCGAGCATCTGGCGCGCCAATACGTCATGGCACAGCTCCGCGCGGTCGAACAGTACCGCGAGCTGGTCGCGTCGCTCGGCGCGGACTGCGGCTGGACGGAGCAGACCTCGCGCGTCTACGCCGCGCCGGACGGCCCCGACCTCGGCCGCGAGTACGCCGCCGCGCGTCTGCT
>JAFSZQ010000024.1 GCA_017458885.1 Oscillospiraceae bacterium | reverse complement strand
CGCCGAAACGGGCGCGGGAGACGCGGCGGTCACGCTGCGCGTCCTGCGCGGCGGACAGATCGAGCAGATGGCGATGGACGACTATCTGCGCGGCGTGCTGCGCGCGGAGATGCCCGCCTCGTTCGAGCTTGAGGCGCTCAAGGCGCAGGCGATCGCGGCGCGGACGTACACCTACTACAAGATGAAGGACGGCCCCATCGTGAACCACCCCGACGCCGACGCCTGCGACGACATCAACTGCTGCAAGGCGTACAAGACCGCCGCCGACGCCGCGGCGGAGTGGGGGAGCATGGCGCTGTACTACGAGGAAAAGCTCGCGCGCGCCGTCGCGGAGACGGACGGGGAGGTGCTGCTCTACGGCGGCGAGCCGATCCTCGCGGTGTTCTTCTCCTCGGCGGGCGGGCACACGCAGAACGCCGCCGCCGTCTGGCAGAGCGACCTGCCGTACCTGCAAAGCGTCGCGAGCCCCGAGGGGGAGGAGCTGGTGCCGAACTACTACTCGGTCGCGCGCTTCACGGCGGACGAGTTCCGCGCCCTCGTCCGCGCCGCCCGCCCCGACGCCGACCTCTCGGGCGAGCCGTCGGGCTGGATCGGCGCGATCGCGCGCAACGACGCGGGCTTCGTCACGTCGGTCTCGGTCGGCGGCGCGGCGCTCAAGGGCAACGAGCTGCGGAGCATCCTGGGGCTGCGCTCGCCGGCGTTCACGGTGGAGCGCGACGGCGGCGCGTTCGTGTTCCGCGTCACCGGCTACGGGCACGGCGTGGGCATGAGCCAATACGGCGCAAACGCGCTGGCGACGCAGGGCATGGCGGCGGAGGAGATCGTGGAGCACTACTTTACCGGCGCGCGCGTGGGAGCGTACGCGCCGTGACTTGAATTCCTCCCAAACAACTGCTATAATGGACAAAGACCAACGGAAAGGGGGGACGGCGCCATGCAAACGCTCAAACGCGCGGTATGTCTGCTGCTCGCGGCGCTCCTGCTCGCGCTCGCGGCTCCGCCGCGCACGGACGCGGCGGGCACGGTCTGCTTCACCGCCGTCAACGACACGCTCCTCCCGCTCAGCGACGAGACCATGCCCTTCTGGTCGGGCGGGCTGCTCTACGTCGCCTCGATGGCGTTCGACGGCACCGACCTCGGCATCTACTACTCCATCAGCCGCGACAGGACGACCGCCGTGCTCTACAAGCAGCGCAGCGTCATGACCTTCGACATCGCGGCGGGCACCATCGAGACCAACAACGCCCAAAGCTATTCCGGCTCCGTCATCCTGCGCGGCGACGTGGCGTTCCTGCCGCTGGATGTGATCTGCCGCTATTTTTCGCTGGAGTACAGCTACACGCGCATCAGCTACGGCTACCTCGTGCGCGTCAAGAGCGCGTCGGTCGTGCTCTCCGACGCGACGTTCATCGACGCCGCCAGCGCGCCGATGGCGCAGCGTTACGCCCGCTACGAGCGCGCGCAGGCGGAGCCCGAGGAGCCGGCGGACGCGCCCGCCGAGAACGCGCAGACGCAGACCGCGGCTCAGCGCACCGTCTACTTCGTGATCGCCTCCGGCGGCGCGGAGAAGACCACGCCGCTGCTCGCGCGCCTCGCCGCCGGACGCGTGGCGTACCTGTTCGCGCCGGACGCTCTGGACGGCGCGGGCGACCTGCTGCGCCGACTGGCCTCGGGCGGCGGCGCCATCGCCCTGCGGGTCGACGCCT
>JAFSZQ010000023.1 GCA_017458885.1 Oscillospiraceae bacterium | reverse complement strand
CGCGGGCGCGGCGGCCGGAGCGGCGGGACGCGGGGCAGCCGCGGGGCGCGGAGCCGAAGCGGCGTAACCGCCGCCGCGGGTGGAACCGGCGGACTCGACGGTGACTTCGTAAAGGGTGCCGTTGACGGTGACGTTGTACTGCTTGACCATGATGATGTTTCCCTCCAAAATTAAAGTTTTTTAATGGACGTGATGTTGACGCCGCGGGACGAGACGCCCGGGTCTTCGGACAGCGCCGCGGTGATGGCGGCGACGATCTCCGGCGCGATGCCCGCCGAAGCGGGCGCTTTTGCCGCGGGAGCGGCTGCCGCTGCCGCCGGAGCGGGCGCGGGCGCGTTCTTCACAAGCGCGGTCATGACCTTGCCCATCACGGCTGTGAGCGCAATGATGCAAATCAGCCCGAAGAACACGACGCCGATGCCGAACACGACGACGAAGAATTTGCTGTATTCTACCGGCATGAGGTTTCCCCTTTCTGTTTGGATTTTACTGGAGCGCCAAAACGTCGACAAACGCCTGGATGGCGGTCGCCGCCTGCCCGAAGTCGCGCATCTGCTGATCGACGCCGAGCTTGATAAACGGTATTTTATGCGCGTCGAGGGCTTTTTTCAAGTACGGATATTCCATCTCCTCGGGGTCGCAGAACTGCTGCATGAACAGCACCAGACCCTGCGCGCCGGACTCCTCGACCAGCTTCGCGACGAACTCGCCGCGGCGGTTCTGCTCGCTCGCCTCGTCGTAGAGCAGCACGTCGAAGTCCTGATCGGCGAACTGCTTGCACAGCGCCTCCATCGGGTCGCCGGTCTCGTCCGCGTCCACGCGGATGGGGCGGGACTCGTGCGCGACGTCGTCCGCCGCGATGGCGACGTGGTTGTCCTTGAGGACTTTGAGCAGCGCGGGGGAATCCACCACGATGCCGCTCGTGACGATCTTCACGCCGTTCCACTTCGCGGCGGGGAGCTTGCGAAGCTCCGCGTTGAGCGCCTCGACCTTCTCGGTGTGCTCCTCCTTGCGCATGAACCACGCGGACTTGAGCACCGCCGAGCGCATGATCGGGTCGATCACGTCGCAGTGCTCGCTCGCGAGCTTGACGAACTCACGGCGCGCGGCGCGGGACTTGTTGTAGACCTTGATGGCGTTGCGGATGTCCTCGTCGGAGATCGCGCCGCCCTTGATCTTCTCCAGCTCGGTCTTGACGTGCGTATACTGCGCGCGGCAGAACTCCAGCCCGAACGCGGGGCGGCGGAACTGCGGGTGCGCGAGGAAGATCGTCGGGAGCTTGCCCTCCATCGCGACGCGGATGTTCTGCGTCATCGGGCGCAGCGTGTCGCAGATGGCGGGGGTGATGACGCCGTCGAGCAGGTCGCAGGTGCCGTCGAGCAGCATCTCGAGGTCGAGCTGCGCGATGGTGCAATAGAACGTCGCGCAGTACTCCTTCGCCTTGGAGATGGTCTTCTTGTTGCTGCCCCACATACCGAACGGCACCATGCCGGCGGCGTGGACCAGCTCCTCGGGCGCGTAGTAGGGCATCACGCCGATGCACTTGTAACCCGCGTCCTTGTACTTCTTGAGCTGCGTTTTGGGGCTGGCGGCGACAGCGGTCAGTTCCTGAACGATGCTTTCGATACTCATAGCTCTTCCGCCCTCCCTTACTTCCTGTTCGCCTGCATGGCTTCCACAAGCCCCTGCACGCGGGTCTCATACTGCGCCTCGTTGAAGTTGCGCGGGTCTGCCTGATCGCCGTCGAAGCCCGCGCAGGGGATGCCGAGGTCGCGGGTAAAGCGGCGCTGCATCTCCGCCATGTAGCCCGACCAAGGCTTGCAGGAGCGGTTGTAATGGACCAGAACGCCGTCCACCTTGTTCTCGCGGCAAATGCCCTCGCGCCAGGAAACGCCCTGCTCGATGCAGACGCTGTTGGGCGCCTTGCAGTAGGCCTTGACCATCTCGTCATAGCTGTTGTAGACGAAGCCGAAGGCGGGGGCGTAGACGACGGCGGTGACGTTCACGCCGTTCGCCTTGAGGGGCTTGAACAGGTTCGGGAGCTTCGGCCAGCAGGGGATACCCTCGAACATGACGCGGAACTGCTCGGGGAAGGGCAGCGTGGAAGTGCCCTCCTTGATGTTCTGCTCCAAATCCTGCGCCAGCAGCTCGAACGCCTCGGCGGCGGCGGACTTGCCGCGCGCGGTGACGACGTCCGCCATGTGGTTGAACAGGTCGAAGCCGCTCATGGGGGCGGGCTTGTACTGGAGGTAATCGCAGACCTTGAGCCAGTTCTGGGCGGTGCGGTTCGCGTGCTTGCAGGCGTCCTCGAACTTCTTCTCGTCGAACTTCTTGCCGGTCAGCTTCTCGAGATCCTTGATGGCGTTGTCGAACTGGGAGCGGATGTAGGCGACATAGTCGTCGTTGACCTCGACGGTATTATTATAAGGTACGTCGATCATGATAAGAGGAATATCGCACATACGGGCGATGTTCTCGTACCACTTGGTCATGCAGTTGCAGATG
>JAFSZQ010000022.1 GCA_017458885.1 Oscillospiraceae bacterium | reverse complement strand
TGGAGCAGGCTGTGCAGGATGACGTCGAAATACTTCTGCGCCTTGCGGTCGTACTCCCGATCCTCCCACATCTCGGTAAACGCCTGCGCTCTTGTGATGCCGCCGCCCTGCCTGTCCACGAGCAGCGCCAGCAGCTCCTTCGCCCGCGAGCGTTTGAACGAGACCGCGCTGCCGTCCACCGTGAGTTCAAAGCTGCCGAAGGTCTGCACCTCGACGTGCGACACGTTCCGCAGCGAACGGGTGAGCAGATAGTAGCTGATCTCCCGCGCAAGCGCCTGCTCGTCGAGCGGTTTGAGCAGGTACGCCTGCGGATGCGCGGAATATGCCCGAAAGGCATTCTTTGTGTCCTTTGTCAAAAAGACGATCGCGAGCGAGGGGTGGAGCTCCCGCAGCTTCTTTGCCAGCTCGATCCCGTCCGTTTCCGGCAGCTCGACGCCGATGAGCGCAAAGTCGGCGCTGTTCATTTTGAGCCACAGCAGCGCGTCCGCCGCGTTGGTGAAGCCCGCCGCCTCGTCCACCGCCCGCTGCGCCTTTAAGAGCGCGAGCGCGTCGTTTACGACGCGCTCCTCGCCATCCACGCAGATCACGTTCATATCCCATCACCTCCGGGGTCGTTCTTCACTCCTCGCCGCGCGTCCTCTTCAGCCTGTTGCGCAGGAGCTTGCCGTAGGTGCCGCCCTCGTCGTTGAGCGCGCCGCTGCGCGCGAACGCCATCGCGGTGACGAACACCGCGTCGAGCGTCTCCTCCCGCGTCCAAATGCGGTAGAACAGCCGGCTTGCGACCTTGCTCAGCTTGGGGTGCGCCTCGGCGTCCTCCTCGTGGACATAATGGCTGCTGGACTCGAGGATCGCGATCTCCTCCCCGTCGCGGAAGACGCGGAAGCGCGGGAAGACCGTGCCCTCCATGCGCTCGGTCTCGACGCGGATCCCGCTTTGCTTAAGGTGCCGCCAGACGTCCTCGCCGTCCAGCTCGAAGGTGTAGTGGTTGTCGAGCAGGAGCGAGTTCCCCCAGTCCGTCTCCTCCTCGTGCCCCACCAGATGCGGCGTTTTCGTGCCGTGCTCGTGGTCGATGAAGTCGAAGCGGTACGCCGACGTCACCGAGAACTTGGTCATCTTCGCCTCGTAGAGCACGCGGCGGTCTTTGTCCTCGATGCGGTGCCCGTACTTCGGCGTGCCGGTATCCGTGAGGAAGTAGACCTCGCGCTCCTCCCCCTTGGTCGAGGGCGCGTAAGTCATGCCGCCGCGCGTCTCCCGCAGCTCCGCGATCTCCTCCTGCTCGCGCTTGTTCTTCTTGCCGGAGACGACCACGACCGCGATGATCGCGACGCCGAGCACGATCAGATAGACGCCAAACCCCTTGCCGCCGTGGATGACGGCGGGGTCGTTCGGGTCATAGTAGACGGCGACGGTCTTGCCCACCTTGTAGGAGCCGCTGTAGGTATCCAGCACCGCCGTGTAGCGCGAGCCGTCCGCGACGTAATCCACCGTGACGATGTGGTCCGAGGTCTCGTCCGGCAGGTCGCTCGGGATCTCCTCGATGGAGACGATGGTCGCCCGCGTCCTGACGAAGCCCGCGGACTGGAAAAACGTCACATACACGCCCGCGGCGACGGCGATCACCGCCATCACGAGGGCGAAATACTTGAGCCTGACTCCTCTGACTGAAAACATATCCGTCCCTCTCTCCCTCGATCAGTCGATCTTTACGAACAGACCCTCGCCGTCGTTCTTCGAGTCCTGCCAGCGGAGCTTGCCGTCCTCCTGCGTGAAGCTGCCCCGCGTCGTCTCCTCCTCCGAGACGGTCTCGCCGCCGTTCTCGTCAAAGGTGTGGACGGTGTACTTCCCGTCCTCGTAGGTCAGCGTCCCGCTCTCGTCAAAGCTGCCGGCGATCTCCCAGACGGATGCCTCGCTCGCGCCGGAGCCCCAGTGGACGAGGAGCGTGTAGCCGCCGTCGTCGCTTCGCGTCACGTCCATGCTCGCGCGCTGGCTGATCTCGTCCTGCCACGCGCCGGAATAGTCCTCGTCGCTGCCGAGCGTCTCGGGCGTCAGGCCGTTCTCGCTCACGAAGGCGTCGCGGACGCTGGCCCACGCCCACTCGTTGAGCGCGTCCCACTGCGCCTGATCCTCCCGCATCTGCTCGACGCTCCCGCGCGTGAAGCGGACGTCCGTGGGATGATAGTAGATGTAGTGCATACCGTCCGCGTCGCTTGCGAACGGCTCCACGCCGGACAGATCGCCGCGGAGCATCTCCCGCAGCGCATCCTCGCTCACGACGCCGATGCGGAACAGCTCGCCCGCGCCGTAGCCGTCGCCGCCCGCCGCCTCGACGGACGCCTTTTCCGCCACGGCGAACAGGATGCCGTCCGCGTCGTTCTCCGGCGTTTCGACCAGCAGCAGCGCGGCGTACTCCTCGGGTATCGTCAGTTTCATCCCGCCGTTCGTGTAGACCGTTTCC
>JAFSZQ010000003.1 GCA_017458885.1 Oscillospiraceae bacterium | reverse complement strand
CGGCGGCCGTTGAGCCACGCGCCCGCCGCCATGCGCTTGCCGCCCTCGCTCTGCAGCTCCGTGACAAGGACGCTGTTCCCGTCCCCGCAGACGCACTCGATCCCGTTCGCGCGCGCGAAAAACGTGCCGGCGTCGGCTTTCGCCGCGCCGCCGCGTTCGGCGCGCCAGACCTTGACGGTCTTGCCGCCGAGCGTCATCGACGCGCAGGGCCACGGCACCAGCGCCCGTACCTGATCGACGACCGCTTCGGCGCTCTTGCTCCAGTCGATGGGCGACAACTCCCGCGAGAGCATATGCGCGTAGGTCGCCTCCGCGTCGTTCTGCGGCGTCCGCGCCGCCGTGCCGTTTGCGATGGCAAAAACGGTCTCGGACAGCAGCTCCGCCCCCAAGTCCGCAAGGCGCGCGAACAGCGCCTCCGCGTCCTCGTCCGCGCCGATGGCGGTCTTGCGGACGCTGATGACGTCGCCCGCGTCGAGCCGCTTCGTCATATACATGACCGTGACGCCCGTCTCGCGCTCGCCGTTCAGCAGGGCGCGGTTGATCGGCGCCGCGCCGCGGTACTTCGGCAGCAGCGAGGGATGGACGTTGATCGAGCCGTATCGCGGCACGTTCAAAATATCCTCCGGCAGGAGCTGCCCGTACGCCGCCGTCACCGTCAGCTCCGGCGAAAGCGCGCGCAGCAGCGCGAGCGCCGCGCCGTCGCGCAGGGTCTCGGGCTGGTAGACCGGCAAGCCGACCGACAAGGCATATTCCTTGACAGGCGGCACGGTCAGGCGTTTGCGGTTGCCCGGCTTGTCCGGCTGTGTGAATACGCCGACCAACTCGTGCCCGTCCTCCTTGAGACGGCGGAGCGACGCGACGGCGAACGCCGGCGTCCCCATAAAGACGATCCTCATTCGTCCTCCTCAAACTGTTCGGGATGCTCTTTGATATACCGCTCGATCTCCTCGTCGGAGAGCAGGTGGTCGCAGTGCTCGGTGTAGAGATGCCCGTCCAGATGCTCGATCTCGTGGCAGAAGCAGCGGGCGGTCAGATCCTCGTCCTCGACCTCGAAGAACGCGCCTTCGCGGTCCTGCGCGCGCACGCGCACCTTGTACGGGCGCGTGACGATCCCGTAGCGCCCGGGGATGCTCAAGCAGCCCTCCAGACCCGTCTGCTCGCCCTCGGTCGAGACGATCTCGGGGTTGATGAGCTCGATGAGCTCGCCCTCGCTGTCCTCGACGATGCACACGCGGCGCAGCACGCCGACCTGCGGCGCGGCAAGCCCGACGCCCCCCGCCTCCGAGAGCGTCTCCGCCATGTCGTCCAGCAGCGTGTGCAGCCGCGCGTTGAATTCCGTTACGGGGCGGCAGACCCGCTCCAAAAGGGGGTCGCCGCGTTCCACTATCCTACGAATTGCCATCATGATCTCCCTTGATTATATCGCGTTGGTATCGGCAAAAATGTCGAGACCGCGGTTTTCGCTGTGCCGGTGAAAGGCGATGAGAAAGTCGGATACGAGCCGCCGCAGCTCCGGCGTGGTCTTTGCCGCGACGCAGACGCGGTAGCGGTAGCGGTCGTTGACCTTGACCACCCCCGCGCCCGCGGGGCCCAAGACCTCGGCGTCCGCGCGGCGGCGCGAAAGCTCCTCGCGCAGCGCGTCGCGAAGCGCGACGCAGGCGCGCAGCACCTGTCCCTCGTCCGCGCCGCTGACGGTCAGCGCCAGCAGGTCGGCGAACGGCGGGTAGCGGCGGAGCCTCCGCATCCGAAGCTCGCTCCGGTAAAACGCCTCGTAATCCTGCGCAGCGGCGGCGCGGATGACGTCGTTTTCGGGCGTGTAGGTCTGGATGACCGCCCTGCCCCGCTTGCCGCCGCGCCCCGCGCGCCCCACGACCTGCGAGAGCAGGCTGAACGTCCGCTCCGCGGCGCGGTAGCTGTCCACATAGAGCGAGAGGTCGGCGGCGAGCACGCCGACGAGCGTCACGTTTTCGAAGTCCAGCCCCTTTGCGACCATCTGCGTGCCGAGCAGGATGGGGACGCGCTCATGCTCGAACTGTGCGAGCAGCTTTTCGTGCCCGTGCGTCGCGCCGACGGTGTCCGTGTCCATGCGCAGCACCCGCGCGTCGGGGAACGCCGACGCCAGCTCCGCCTCCACCCTTTGCGTGCCCGCGCCAACGGGGCGCATCGGGCTGCCGCAGTCGGGGCAGCGGTCGAACGCGGGGCGCGAAAAGCCGCAGTAGTGGCACATCAGCCGCCCGTTCGCGCTGTGGTAGGTCAGCGGCACGCTGCACCGCGGGCACTCCGGCGCCGCGCCGCACGCGCCGCACAGCAGCATCCGCGCGCTGCCGCGCCGGTTGAGGAACAGGATGCTCTGCTCCCCGCGCTCCAGATTGGCGGCAAGCTCCGCGCGCAGCGGCGCGCTCAAAACGCCCTCGTTGCCGCCGCGCAGCTCCCGCCGCATATCCGCGATGGTGACGGCGGGCAGGCTCCGCTCGTTGTAACGCCTGTGAAGGTAAAACACTTGATAGCGCCCGCTCCGCGCGTAATACGACGTTTCGACCGTCGGCGTCGCGGAGCCGAGCAGCAGCAGCGCGCCGTGCTGGGCGCAGCGGAACTGCGCGACGTCGCGCGTCTGGTAGCGCGGCGGGTTTTCGGAGGCGTAGGTGTCCTCCTGCTCCTCGTCCATCACGATCAGCCCCAGGTCTTGGAGCGGCGCGAACACCGCCGAGCGCGTGCCGAGCACGACCTTGACCTCGCCGCGCCGGATGCGCTTCCACTGGTCGTAGCGTTCCGTCAGCCGCAGCGCGCTGTGGAGCATCGCGACGCGGTCGCCGAAGCAGGCGGTGAACTTCGCCATCATTTGCGGCGTGAGCGCGATCTCCGGCACGAGCAGCAGCGCGGTTTTTCCCCGCGCAAGCGTCTCTTCAATCAGCCGGATATACACCTGCGTCTTGCCGCTCGCGGTCACGCCGTGCAGCAGCGCCGCCCTCGCCTCGCCCGCGCGCGCGAGCGCGTCCAGCCCCTCGAACGCCGTCTGCTGCTCGCCGTTCAAGACGATGGGCTGCGCGTCCTCCGCCGCCGCGTAAGCCGGTACGCGCAGCAATTCCTGTTCCTCAAGAAGGACGACGCCGTCCCGTTCGAGGCTCTTGAGCGTCCGCGCGGTCGCGCCGGTGTAGTAGCAGAGGTCGCTTGAGGCGAGCGCGCCCTGCTCGCACAGCAGCTCCACGACCGCGCGGCGCACGGACGCGCGCTTCAGCGCAACCGCCGCGCGCGCAGCCTCCGGCTCCATCGCGAGGCGCACGATGCGCAGCGTCTTGTCGCTCACGGTCTGCACGGCGGTCTGCTCGACGGTGACAAGACCGTTTCCGCGCAGGGCTTTGAGCGCCTTTTGCGTCTCGTCGCCGCCGATGCGCGCAAGCGCCTCCGTCTCCGCGGGAGCCGCCGCAAGCTCGCGCAGCAGCAGCGCTTCCACGCCGTCGGGCGGCACGGCGGCGAGCGCCGCGTCCGCGTCCAGCCCGTCCGCGAGCCGCCACAGCTCCCGATAGCGCAGCCATACGCCCGACGGCAGGATCGCCTTGATCGCGTCGTAGTAGGTACAGAAGTACCGCGCCTTCATCCAGCGGACGAGGCGCAGCAGCGCGTCGTCCATCAGCGGCGCGCCGTCGAGCACGGCGTCGATGGGCTTATAGCCGCTCTCCGCCGTCCCCTCCGGGGTCTCCAGCACGAACCCCTCGCGGCGGCGGTTGCCGCGCCCGAAGGGCACCGTGACGCGCATCCCCGCGCGCACGGCTTCGCCGAGCGCCGCCGGTATCCGATAGGTGTACGGACGGTCGGCGGCGTAGGGGACGCCGGAGATCGCGACGCTCGCAAGCTCCGCGCTCAACGGCCGATGGTGATATCGACGTCGCCCGTGCTGATCTTGCCGTCCGCCACCTCGTTGATGGCGGAGGTGACGGGCTTCTCGTCCAGCGGCTCCTCGGCCTCGTCGGCAGCCTCGGCGATCTGCCGCGCGCGGCGCGCGACGACGTTCACCAGCAGGTAGCGGTTGGGCACGTTCTCGTTGAGCGTGTTCATTGCGGGATAGAGCATCATGATAAGGTACCTTCTTTCAATATTTTCATCCGGTCGGCGGGCTTGCAGTGCTCGGCGAGCATGATGGCGTTCAGCTCGCGCACGGCTTGCCCGACCGTGTCGTTGATGACGAAGTAATCGTAGACGTCGGCGGTCTGCAGCTCGGTCTTGGCGCGCAGCAGCCGTTTTTGTATCTTCGCGTCGCTGTCGGTGCCGCGCCCCTTGAGGCGGCGCTCCAGCTCGTCCCACGACGGCGGCGCGATGAAGATGCGAACGGTCTCGGGGCGCTTCGCCTTGACCTGCAGCGCGCCCTGTACCTCGATGTCGAGGATGACGTCCTTGCCCTCGTCCATCGCCTGATCGACGAGCTTTTTCGGCGTGCCGTAGAAGTTGCCGACGTACTCGGCGTACTCGAGCAGCGCGTCCTCCCCGATCAGCTTCTGGAAGCGGGGCACGTCGATGAAATGGTAATGTACGCCGTCCACCTCGCCCTTGCGCGGCGGGCGCGTCGTGGCGGAGATGGAGAAGTACAGGTCGTCGCGCCCGCGGAACAGCTCGCGGAGCACCGTGCTCTTCCCGACGCCGGAGGGGCCTGAAATGATGAAGGTCTTTCCCTGTTCCATCCCTACGCCTCCTCCGTTCCGTCCGGCGCCTCCGCGCCCATGCGCGGCGCGAGCCTGTCGATGGGGATCGCGGAGAGCACGACGTGGTCGCTGTCCATGATGAAGACCGCCGCGGTCTTGCGCCCGTAGGTCGCGTCAACGAGCATCCCGCGCTCGCGCGCCTCGGCGATCAGGCGCTTGATCGGCGCGGAGTCGGGCGACACGACCGCGAGCATCCGCTCCGCGGAGACCATGTTGCCAAAGCCGATGTTGATGAGCTGCATCTTCTCTCTCCCCTATTCGATGTTCTGCACCTGCTCGCGGATCTTCTCGACCTCCGCCTTGAGCGCGACGACGACGCGCGCGATGTCCACGTCGTTGCACTTGGAGCCGATGGTGTTGCTCTCGCGGTTGACCTCCTGGATGAGGAAGTCCATCTTGCGCCCCATCGGCTCGTCGGACGCGAGCATGGCGCGGAGCTGCGAGACGTGGCTGCGCAGCCGCACCGTCTCCTCGTCCACGGCGACCTTGTCGGCGTAGATCGCCGCCTCGGTCAAAATGCGCGATTCATCGACGGTCGTGCTCTGCAAGACCTCCCGCATCCGCGCGGTCAGCTTCTCGCGGTACTCGCGCACGGTCTCCGGCGAGCGTTCCTCGACCTTGGCGGTCAGCGCCTCGATGGCGTCGAGCCGCGAGGCGACGTCCGCCGCGAGCTTCTCGCCCTCGACGGCGCGCATCGCGTTGTAGGCGTCCAGCGCCTCGTCCGCGACGGCGCAGACGTCCTCCTCCACGCTCGAGAGGTCCGCGTCCGCCTTCGTGACGGTCAGCACATCGGGGAACCGCGCCACGTCCGCGGCGGTGCATTCGCGCATGGACGCGCCGCCGAGCTTGCCAATGACCTGCAAGGCGTCCATGTACGCCTTCGCCAGCGGTTCGTTGACGGCGACGGCGGTCTCGTCCGCGGCGCTCGCGTCGACGGTCACGAACACGTCCACCTTGCCGCGGGAGACGGCCTTCTGCACCCGTTGGCGGAGCGCGTCCTCGGCAAAGAGATACGCGCGCGGCAGCTTGACGGTCGTGTCGAGATAGCGGTTGTTGACGCTGCGCACCTCCACGGTGACGTCGCGCCCGTGGAGCGTCTGTCTCGCCCGACCGTAGCCGGTCATGCTCTTGATCATATGCTCTCCCTCCCCCTGTTCAGCAGAAACAGCAGCGCCCGCCGGTCAGCATACAGCACGACCACGCGGCGCAAAGCCGCATACAGGCATCGTTGTTGTAGTTCGCGGTGCCGCCGTTCGGATAGCCCTGCGGGCGGTAGCCGCCGCCGCGGAACATCGTCTGCGCGTTGCGGTACTCGGCGTTGTCCGGCTCCAGACGGCAGGCGGCGTCGAAGTGGCGCTTCGCCTCGTCCATCCAGCCGCGGCGCGAGCAGACGACGCCCATGAGGAAGCTCCACTCCGCGCCGCGCTCCTGCGCCTGATTGAGCAGCCGCTCCGCGAGCGAGACGTCGCCGCCGTTGATCGCGGCGCGGACGCGCTGCATCAGCGGGTCGGCGCTCGTCGCGCGGTACGCCGTGTCGTAGCGGTAGCCGCCGCTGTGCGCGGAGGACGACGCGCTGCCCTTGCGCTGCTTCTGGATCAGCTCGTACGCCTCGTTGATCTCCTTCATCTTCTCCTGCGCGAGGTCGGCGAGCGGATTGTCGTGGTAGTTGTCGGGGTGGTACTTGCGCGCCAGCTCGCGGTAGGCGCGCTTGACCTCGTCGTCCGTCGCCGTGGGCGCGACGTTCAGTATCTGATAGGGATCGCTCATTCGACTTCCTCCGTCGTGCGTTTGATGCGCGAGGGTTTGCGATAGACGCCGTCCAACACGGCTTTGCCGATGGCGTAAAAGCTCTCGTAGAAAATGCTGTCCAGCACCGCCGTCCACTCCCCCGCGTCCAGCAGCGCGTAAGCGCCCGCCATCTGGCGGATGGAGGCGTCCAGCGTCTCGCCGAGCGGCTGCTTGACCGATTCGGGCAGCTCGTCCCCGCGAATGCCGTAGCGGCAGCGCAGGGGGTTGTAGTTCCCGCTTCCCGCGTCCTTCCTGAAATCGTCCGCCGCGTCCACGAGATAGATCCAGCGCCCCAGATGGTAGAAGAGCTGTCCAAACACGCGCCGCCGCGTCCCGTCGCCCTCCGCCGCCGCGATCTCCGCGAGCAGCGCCGCGAACGGCTCCGCCGCCGCGTCCAGCGACGCGCATTGCGCGCGCTCCAGCTCGT
>JAFSZQ010000021.1 GCA_017458885.1 Oscillospiraceae bacterium | reverse complement strand
GTGCGCCGCCGCGGCGAGCAGCACCGCCGCCGCGACCTGCCACGGCGCCGCGAGCAGCGCGGCGGCGAGCATCGCCCAAAAGCCCGCCGTGACGCGCAGCCCGCGTTCAGGAAAGATAGTATTCCGGATTGAGGTAGTCCTCCCCGTCGTGTATCTCGAAATGCAGGTGCGGCCCCGTGGCGTTGCCGGTGCTGCCCGCTTCCGCGAGCTTGTCGCCGCGCGCCACCGCGTCGCCGGAGCTGACCGTGACGCGGCTGCAATGGGCGTAGAGCGTCATGACGCCGTTTTCGTGGTGGACGGTGAGGTACTTCCCCAGCTCCACGCTCTCGCCCACGACGCCGACCGTGCCGTCGGCAAAACAGGCGATCTCCGCACCCTCGTCCGCGGCGACGTCCACGCCGTAGTGGAACGCCTCGCGCCCGTCCGCGGGGTGCTCGCGCCAGCCGAAGGGCGAGGTGATCTCGCCCGCGAGCGGCGCGGCGTAGTCGAAGCCCAGCACCCGCTGCTCGACGGCGGCGTGCTCGGGATAGCCGCGCGTCTCAACAGGCGGCGCGGCGGAGACGACCTCCACCGCCTCCGCCTCCCCGAACACGGCGGCGTAGGCGTCGCCGAGCGCGTCGAGCGCGCCGCCCTCGCCGGATACGGCGCGCCCCACGGCGGAGAACGCCGAGACGAAATCCGTGTCCCGCGCGAGCCACGTCCCCAGCGTGCCGCGCACGGCGGCGAGCGAGCCCGGGAGCAGGAGCTTCAGCCCCACGAGCGCGACGAACACCGCGCCGCAGACGATGACGCGGAGCTGGTTCAGCGTGAGCGGCGCGGCGGCGGCAGCCGCGCGGTTCCGCGCCCTCCGCGCGCCCGTGCGGACGCGCCGCGCGCGTTTGGTTTGTCGCGCCATGGAGACGCCCCCTTTCTTTTCGCTGTAGCTTATGAACAAGCCTGCGAAAAGAGAACGGTTTCTGACACCATTTCTTCTCTTTCCCTTCGAAAGAGAAGAAACGGTTTCAGACTTCCAAAGAAGAGAAAGGGGCTTGTCGGCAACATTCCTGATGACTTGTGGGGTATCGCGCCTACACAACGCTGTCTGCCCGTGCCAATTGGCTTTTGCTACCCCTTATTCGACATGGGCGCGCAAAGCGCGTTTGATTTCCAACGTCGAAGAAGGGGTGGCAAATGCCCATCGCATCAACAAACAGCGTATCGTTTTCACAAAAAAAGAAAACGCTTTCGCGGCACTTGCCCAAAAGCGTTTTCTCTTTTTTGGAAGTCTGAAACCGTTTTTTCTCTTGCAAGAAAAGAGAAAAAATGGTTTCAGAGACCCTTCTTTAGGCAAACAGGTACGAATACTTATCCCTGATCGTACGCACGAACGCCTCCAGCATCGGCGGAAGCCCCGTCCCGCCCGCGAGGTCGTACTCCTCCACGCCCGCAAACATCCGCACGCGCGCCCTGCCGTCAGGGAGGAACAGCACGCCCGCGTTGCGGCTGTCGTCCATGTCCTCCGCCGTCTGGAAAAGCGTGAACTTGTCGCGGCACGGCTCGCTCGCGTAGGGGCAGAACTGCGTGCAGTTGCCGCACTCGTTGCACATCTTGTCGATGTGCAATATCTGGTGCGAGCCGTCCGCGAGCCGGATGACGACGTTCGCGCGGTTCGGGCAGGAATCGACGCAGTTCTCGCACACGACCTTGCACTGGAGGCAACGCTCCCCCTCGCAGCCGCCGTCCGCCGCCGCGAGCACGCCCTTCTTTGCGACGGCGTCCGCCTTCGCGGGATACGCTTCCTCGGGGATGTCGTAGGTATGCTTCTCCCCCGTCACGACCTCGGCGAACGCCGCCGCGTCCGCGATGCCCTCGACGATGGTCGCGGGGCCGCGGTGCGCGTCGCCCGCGCAGTATACGCCCGCGACGTTCGTCTCAAACGGCACGCCCTTTTTGCCCATCTCGACGCCGTTCGCCGCCATGAGCGCGTCGTCCACCTTCTCGCCGACGGCGGAGATCACGAGGTCGCAGGGGATGTCGAACGTCTCGCCCGTCGGCTCGGGAGCGCGGCGGCCCGTCGCGTCGGGCGCGCCGAGGCGCATCTTCTCGCACACCAGCCTTCCGTCCGCCTGACGCACGGGCGCGGCGAGCTCGAGGAACGTCACGCCCTCGTCGATGGCGAGCCGCAGCTCGTGCTCGTCGGCGGGCATCTCGCGCTTCGTGCGGCGGTAGAGGATCGCCGCGTCCGCGCCCGCGCGCTTCGCCACGCGCGCCGCGTCCATCGCGGTATTGCCCGCGCCGACGACAACCACATGACCGCTGAGCGAGGGCTTGACCTTGGTCTTCATCTCCTTCATCCACGCGATCACGCCCGCGACGTTGCCCTCGACGTCGAGCCGCCCCGCCTTCCACGCGCCGGTGGCGAGCAGGACGTGCGTGTAGCCCATCGCCTTGAGCTCCGCGACCGACGGGGCGGGCGCGCCGCACCGCACTTCGACGCCGTAACGCTCCATCAGCGCGATGTCCTTGTCGATGGCTTCATCCGAAATGCGGAACGCGGGAATGACATAGCGCGGCACGCCGCCCAATTTTTCCTCGCGCTCGAAGATCGTCGTCTCGACGCCCGCGCGACCGAGGAAGTACGCCGCCGCGATGCCCGTCGGCCCGCCGCCGACGATCGCGGCGCGCTTGCCCTCGACCTTTTCCGGCTTGCGGATGGACGCGAGCAGCGCGTCGTAGCCGTTTTGCGCGGCGAGGAGCTTCGTGTCGCGGATGCGGACGCTCTCGTCGTAGAAGTTGCGCGAGCACTTGTTCTGGCAGCGGTGCGCGCAGATGGTGCCCGTGATAAACGGCAGGGCGTTCTTCTCGGTGATGAGCTTGAGCGCGGGGGCGTAGAGCCCCTTGCGGCAGAGCTCCATGTACTCGGGGATGTCCTGCTCGATGGGGCAGCCGCCCTTGCAGGGCGCGAGGAAGCAGTCGAGCCACGGCACCTGCTCCTTGCTCTTGCGGCTCGGCAGCGGCTTGATGGGCTTTCTGTGGTGCGGATCGCGCCGCGCGGCGGCGGCGAGGTCGGCGAGCGCCGCGCTGTCCGTGCCGCGGAACGCGCGGTAGGGCAGCTTCCCGGTCTTCTCGACCATCTGGCGCAGACGGTTGTAGCCGCCGGGCTTGAGAATGGTCGTAGCGACGGTGATGGGCCACACGCCCGCGCAAAAGAGCCTGTCGCAGTTGAACGCGTCCGCGCCGCCCGCGAACGAGATGCGCAGCTTTCCCCCGAACGCGCGGGAGAAGCGGGAGCACATCTCGACCGTCAGCGGGAACAGGCTGCGCCCCGACATATACATCTCGTCGTTCGGCAGTTCGCCGCGCGTCGTGTCCACGGGGAACGTGTTCGAGAGCTTCAAGCCGAATTCCACGCCCGTCCTGTCCGCGAGCGTTTGCAGGCGCGCGAACATCGGCACGGCGTCCTCCCACTGCAAGTCCTCGTTGAAGTGGTGCTCGTCGAAGACGATGTAGTCATAGCCCATCTCGTCGAGGATGCTCCGCGCGGTCCGGTAGCCCAAAATGGTCGGGTTGCACTTGACGAAGGTGTGCAGATGCTTTTTGCCGATGAGGTACGACGCGATGCGCTCGATCTCCTCCGGCGGGCAGCCGTGGAGCGTCGAGACGGTGACGGAGCGGCTGACGCGCGGAGAAATACCGTCGATGAAGTCCGCTTCGTCGGGAAACAGCTCCTTCAAAACGCGCTTGCACTCCGCGAACTGCGGCGTGCCGCTCGCGTCCATCATGCTGTCGATGTAGGAATTGACCTTCTCGCCCTGGATGCCGTCCAGGTCGTAGCCGACGGACAGATTGAACACAAAGCCGTCGGGGTCGCCGAGGCCGTAGACCTTGGCGAGTATCTTGAGCGCGCACCACGCCTTGATATACTCGTCGCGCGCCTGCGGCACGGTCAGCTCGGTGCTCCACTCCTGGTTGTAGCCCTCGTCCATCGCGAGGATGCACGGGCGCGGCACGCAGGCGGCGAGCTCGGCTCCGTCCATCTTCTGCACGGTCTTGACCTCGAAGAACCGCGCGCCCGCGAAGTACGACGCGATGATGTTCTGCGCGAGCTGGCTGTTGGGGCCGGCGGCGGGGCCGAACGGCGTCTCGATGCGCTCGCCGAAGATGGGCAGCGTCCTGCCGGTCGCGCGATACGCCTTGTGGACGCCGAATACGTCGCCCGTCGCGGCGTACTCGGTCGTGACCCAGTTCATCAGGGACGCGAACGGGATGGGGTACATTTTTTCGGACATGGTTGGAACCTCCTTCTCAATACTCGCAGTGGTTCAGCTCGCCCCAGAGCTTCTTGGCGGCTTCCAAAATGTGCGCGTTGACCGCCTCCTCATCGACGCCGACCAGCTCGCGATCTTTCATCAGGAGCCTGCCGTTGGCGATGGTCGTCTGGCACTGGCGGCCCGTCATGCCGAAGATCATGTGCCCGTCGATGTTCGCGTCGGAAAACGGCGTAAACGGCTTGTAGTCCATCACGATGATATCCGCCGCCGCGCCCGCCTTCAGCACGCCGAGCGGGTCGGGGAAATACTTTGCCGCGATCTTCGCGTTGTTTTTGAACAGCATATCCGTCACCTCGACCCAGCCGACGTTCGGGAGACAGGCGTTGCTCCGCTGCGAGCAGAGCGCGACCTTGAGCGATTCCAGCATATCGTTCGTGTAGGCGTCGGTGCCCATACCCAGCAGGATGCCAGCCCTGTAAAGGGGAAGCACCGGACAGATGCCGACGGCGTTGCCCATGTTGCTCTCGGGGTTGTTGACGACCATCGTGCCGGTGTTTTTGATCAGCTCGATCTCCGCGCTGTTGACGTGGATGCAGTGGCCGAGCAGCGTCTTCTCGCCCAGGATGCCGTGGTCGTGCAGGCGCTGCACGGGGCGGCGGCCGTAATTTTGCAGGCTGTCGTACACGTCGTTCATGCCCTCGCTGACGTGGATGTGATAGCCCGTGCGGTCGCCGTTTGCCGCGACCATGCGGTCGAACGTCTTGTCCGAGATCGTGAACAGCGCGTGTCCGCCGAACATCGCCGCGAGCATCGGGTCGTTCCGCCGCTCGCACTCCGCGATCCAGTCGGCGTTCTCCTGAATGGCTTGCAGGCACTTCTCCTCGCCGTCGCGGTCGCTGACCTCGTAGCAGAGGCAGGAGCGGACGCCGAACGTCTTTGCGCTCTCGGCGATGGCGTGCAGCGTGCCCGTTATCTCGCCGTAGCTCGCGTGGTGGTCGAAGACCGTCGTCACGCCCTGCTTGATGCAGTCGAGGTACAGCGCGTCGGCGCTCGCCTTCGTGCCGTCCATATAGAGATGGCGGTCGATCGCCCACCACGTCCCGTCGAGGACCTCGTAGAAGTTCGTCGGGTCGTTGCCCTTGATGGACAGCCCCCGCGCGAGCGCGGAGTAGATGTGCGTGTGCGCGTTGATGAACGCGGGCATGATGACGCCGCCCTTGGCGTCGATGACCTCCGCGTCGGGGTATTTTGCGCGCAATGCCGCCTCCTCGCCGACGGCGGCGATCTTCGTCCCCTCGTAGGCGACCGCGCCGTGCTCGTAATAGCCTTTCCCGCCCTCGTCGCGGGTGATGAGCCTTCCGTTCGTGACCAGTGTCATACCGCTGCCTCCTCAAAAAATATGCTTCGCGCGCGGACGTCAGCCCGTGCGCGAAGCACTACGTTTCAGCTATTGGTCATTTTAACCGATTCCGTGCGAAATTGCAAGAGGTTTTTTGTGCGTCAATCCTCCAGCTTCAGTTCGATGGGACTTTGCGCCTCCTGAGCGGCGTCGCTCCGCGCCGCCTCCGCGTCCGCGGCCTCCGCCGCGCGGGCGAGGCGCACCGCCTCCGCCTCCTCCTGCGCGGCACG
>JAFSZQ010000020.1 GCA_017458885.1 Oscillospiraceae bacterium | reverse complement strand
TTTCAGCGGCGGCACGGCGTCCGTCTCGCGCATGACCTCGCGCATCCTCGCCGCCGCCGACGCGCGCGGCGGGAGCTGCTGCGTGTTCCTCGGCGCGGACGAGGCGGCGGCCGCGGTGCTCGGCGCGCTGCTGACGAGCCTCCGCTCCGGCAACTGCACGAGCGCGCGGCTGAGCGAAGTGACCGCGACTTAACGATACGAAGGAGGAACCGCCCATGGCACGCAATATTCTGGTGGTCGAGGACGACGACAACATCTCCAACCTCATCAAGATGTACCTCGACAAGGAGGGCTTCGACGTGCGCCTCGCCGCGGACGGCGGCAAGGCGGTCGAGGAGTTCCGCGCGCAGGAGCCGGACCTCGTCCTGCTCGACGTGATGCTCCCCGTGCTCGACGGCTGGGGCGTGCTCGCGCGCGTGCGCGAGACCTCGAAGTGCCCCGTCATCATGCTCACCGCGAAGGGCGAGGTGGACGACCGCATCCACGGGCTCGAGATGGGCGCGGACGACTACGTCGTCAAGCCCTTCGAGATGAAGGAGCTGCTCGCGCGCATCAACGCGGTGCTCCGCCGCACGGAGATCCCCGACGACACGCGGAAGAAGCTCGTGTTCGACAAGCTCATTATCAACCTCGACTCCTACGAGCTGATCGTGGACGGCAGGAAGATCGACACGCCGCCCAAGGAGCTGGAGCTGCTGTACCACCTCGCGTCCGCGCCGAACCGCGTCTACACGCGCAACCAGCTTTTGGACGAGGTCTGGGGCTTCGACTACTTCGGCGACTCGCGCACGGTGGACGTCCACGTCAAGCGCCTGCGCGAGAAGGTCGAGGGCGTCAGCGACCAGTGGGAGCTCAAGACCGTCTGGGGCGTGGGCTACAAATTTGAAGTAAAGGCATGAGCGAGCAGAAACGGCGCGTCCGCACCATTTACCGGCAGAACTTTCTGCTGACCACCGGCGTCGTGCTGCTGACGCTGGTGCTGCTGGGGCTGGCGTTTTTCGCGCTCAGCTACAGCTACACGCGCAGCGCGCGCGCGGCGGATATGCGCGCGAAGGCGGGCGTCGTCTCGCGCATGGTCTCGTCCTACGTCATGAACGGCTCGCTCTCGGGGATGCGGGAGCTTGCGACGTTCGCGGCGTCCGTGACCGAGGAGGATTTCCTCATCTGCAACCTGCAGGGCAGCGTCCTGCTCACGTCCGACGCCGCGCTCGAGGGCCGCGTGCTGACCCTGCCCGAGGGCATGACCGGCGCGATCCTCGCGGGGAACGACAGCTTTGACCGCACGACGCTCGGCGACGTCTACGAGGACAGGCACTTCGCCGTGGGCGTGCCCATCGAGTCGATGGGGCAGACCGTGGGCGTCGTGCTCGCCGTGACCGAGGCGCGGGAGCTGACCGCCATGTGGCGCGGGTTCGTCGGGGTGTTCTTCATGACCGCCGTAACGACGCTGCTGGTCGCGTTCGTCATGAGCGCGTGGATCAGTATGCGCCAGTCGCGCCCCATCCGCGAGATGGCGGAGGCGACGCGCCGCTTTGCGGACGGCAATTTCGACGTGCGGATGCGCGGATACGACGACCCGCTGGAGATCGCGGAACTGGCGGCGTCGTTCAACAACATGGCGGACTCGCTCCAGGAGACGGAGCGGCAGCGCCGCGAATTCATCGCGAACGTCTCCCATGAATTAAAGACCCCGATGACAAGCATCGCGGGCTACACCGACGGCATCCTCGACGGCACGATCCCGCCGGAGCAGGAGCGGCAGTACCTGCGCATCATCTCCGACGAGGCGCGCCGCCTCTCGCGGCTCGTGCGCCGGATGCTGGACATCTCGCGCTTACAGTCGCGCGAGCTGCGCAAGGCGCCGTTCGACGTCTGCGAGAGTATGCGCCGCGTGCTGATCTCGATGGAGAAGAAGATCACCGACCGCGGGCTTGACGTGCACGCAGACATTCCCGACGGGAGCGTCACCGTGCTCGGCGACAACGATCTCATCACGCAGGTCATCTACAACCTGCTCGAAAACGCGGCGAAATTCGCCCGCGCGGGCTCGACGCTCTACCTCGGCGTCGCGACGGCAAACGGCAAGGCGCTCGTCAGCGTCCGCAACGAGGGCGACACCATCCCCGCGGACGAGATCCCGCTGCTGTTCGAGCGTTTCCACAAGAGCGACAAGTCCCGCAGCGAGGACAGGGACGGCGTGGGGCTGGGTCTGTACGTCGTGCGCACGATCCTCGACCAGCACAAGGAGCAGATCGCCGTCACGAGCGAGGACGGCGTGACGACGTTCACGTTCACGGTGTCGCTCGCGTAAAAATTGCTTGACAAACCCCGCGGGTTCTGCTATAGTACACCTTGCTCGCGGGCATAGCTCATCTGGTAGAGCGCCACCTTGCCAAGGTGGAGGTAGCGAGTTCGAGCCTCGTTGCCCGCTCCAAAATAAAGAGGTCAGCCTGTGGCTGACCTCTTTATTTTGGAATCCCGCCCATTTAACAGCGGACATAAAAGAGAAATTGACGCGCGACTTCGCGCGAAAGCTATTTATGGCATTTCCTCGAAAAGGAGAATGTTATGTCAACATTGCAAGAAGAGATTTCACGCCGCCGGACGTTTGCGATCATCTCGCACCCGGACGCCGGCAAGACGACGCTGACGGAAAAGTTCCTGCTCTACGGCGGCGCCATCGCGCAGGCGGGCGAGGTCAAGGGCAAGCGCGCCCGCGCGGCGACGTCCGACTGGATGGAGATCGA
>JAFSZQ010000019.1 GCA_017458885.1 Oscillospiraceae bacterium | reverse complement strand
CGCCGCGGCGGTCTGCGGCGTCGCCGGCTCGCTGGCGCTGCTCGCGGGCGCCGCTGCATCGGCGCTGGTAAACGGCGCGGTGCGCGTCACGCTGCTCACGCCGCTCGCCGTCGCCGCCGCGCTGTGCCTGCTCTACGCGGTGTTCGCGCTCTACCGCGGCGCGGCGGTACAGGGCGTCGCGCTGCTCGTTCCCGTCTGCGCGCTCGCCGAGTACCTCATCCTGCTCTATCGCGCCGACGCCTTCGACCCCGTGCTCGCGCGCACCTGCGTCGAGCTGCTGGCGGTCGCGGCGCTGACGTTCAGCGCGCTCGAGCGCGCCGCCTTCGCGTTCCGCAACGGCTCGCCGCGCGTCTTTCTGCCCGCGTGCGCGATGAGCGTCGTCCTCGCGCTGTGCGCGGCGGCGGAGGGCGGCGGCTTCGCCCGTCTGGCGCTGTTTCTCGGCGGCGCGCTGGTCGAAGCGGGCTTCCTGCTGGCGGCGGAATTCGGGGACGATCCCTGACGCCGTAGCCTTCAAATCCGAACAGAAACAGAGAAAAGCAGATGCGTTCCGCATCTGCTTTTCCCTATGAGATGGAAGATTGGATGAAAAGAAGCTATTGTCTCTTGCAGGAATTAAGTTACCCGACGTTTGTAAACAAAGATATGGATAAATCGTTAAAAAAGTATGAAATTTTCAGCGTTATGTCAACTCACCGCAGCCCCGTGAAGAACGCGCGCAGCACCGCGCGGCACTCGTCCGCGAGGACGCCGCCGAAGAGCGCGGGCGGGTGGGCAAAGCGTTCCATGAACAGATTCAGCACGCCGCCGCAGGCGCCCGCCGCCTCGTCGCGCGCGCCGTAGTAGACCCGCGCGACGCGCGCGTTCAGGATCGCGCCGGCGCACATCGGGCACGGCTCCAGCGTGACGTAGAGCGCGCAGTCGTCCAGCCGCCACGTCCCCAGACGCGCGTTCGCGTCCGCGATCGCCTCCATCTCGGCGTGGGAAGCGGCGGACTGCCGCTCCTCGCGGCGGTTGCGCCCCCTGCCGACGATCTCGCCGCCGCGCACGACACCGCAGCCCACGGGCACCTCGCCGTGCGCCGCCGCCTCGCGCGCGAGCGCGAGCGCCGCGCGCATATACGCTTCGTGTTCCATAGCCGCCTCCGGTTTGATTTCTGGCATAAACGCGCATACTCTCCATAAAATGGTAAGGACATGGGAAAGGACAAGGAGGGTATCGCCATGCGAAAGGTACATCGTTTCCGCCGCGCCGTCGCGCGCGACGCCGCCATGCAGACGCTGTTCGACGAGCTGGGCGACGTGCGCGGCGCGCTGGACGACGCCTACGCCCGCTTCAACGCGACCGTCGAGCCGGAGCTGGTCGAGGCGTGCGTCTACGAGATCAACGCCGTGCAGGCGCGGTACAACTACCTGCTGCGGCTGGTCAAGGAGTCCGGCGGCGAGGCGGCATTCAAGGCGTATTCGGGGGCGGGCGCATGGACGTGACGGAAAAGCTGGCGCTGGCGCTGCTCGCCGCCCTCGCGCTGCTCGGCGTGATCCGGCTGTTCTCCGCGCCGCTCAAGCTCGCGCTCAAGGTGCTCGTCAACACGCTGCTCGGCTTCGCCGCGCTGTTCCTCGTGAACCTCGCGAGCGGCTGGACGGGCTTCGCGCTGGGGCTGAACCTGTTCAACGCGCTGACCGTCGGCGTGCTGGGCATCCCGGGGCTCGTCCTGCTGGCGCTGCTGAAGCTGGTGTTCGTCTAGCAAAAATGAATTTGCATATCGAGCAATTTCGAGATAAAATAAGAAAACAAGAGAAAATCGGAGCATTTCATCCGGTAAATAAAAATGTCGTTGACAGACGACCGCCCTTGTGCTATAAAAAGACCCGTTCCGAATTTTAGCAGGAAACGCCGGAAAAGTAAAGCGAACGCTTTCGATACTGAATGTAAGGAGTACAACGACTATGTCCACTTTTATGGCGAACAAGGGCAACATCGAGCGCAAGTGGTATGTGCTCGACGCCGCCGGACAGCCCATGGGCAAGACCGCGGTGATCGCCGCCGATCTGCTCCGCGGCAAGCGCAAGGTCACCTACACCCCGCACGCCGACTGCGGCGACTACGTCATCATCATCAACGCGAAGGACGCGGTGCTCACGGGCAACAAGCTCGACCAGAAGTATTACCGCCGTCACAGCGGCTGGGTCGGCGGGCTGAAGGAGACCAAGTACCGCACGCTGATGCAGGACAAGCCCGAGCTTGCGATGCAGCTCGCGGTCAAGGGCATGATGCCCCGCAACACCATCACGAAGGATTCCCTCAAGCGCCTGCACATCTACGCCGGCGCGGAGCACGAGCAGCAGGCGCAGAAGCCTGAAGCCTACGAAGTGAAGTAAGGAGGAGCAGAAGAATGTACCAGTCCAAGAAGCCTTATCTCTACGGCACGGGCCGCCGCAAGTCCTCGGTCGCGCGCGTTCATCTGTTCCAGGGCGGCACCGGCAGCATCACCATCAACGGCCGCGACATCGACGATTACTTCGGTCTCGAGACGCTGAAGATGGTCGTGCGCCAGCCCCTCGCCGCCACCGACACCCTCGGCAAGGTGGACATCGTGGCGACGGTCACCGGCGGCGGCGTGTCCGGTCAGGCGGGCGCCCTGCGCCACGGCGTCAGCCGCGCGCTGCTGCTCGCGAGCCCCGACTACCGCCCCATTCTCAAGAAGGCGGGCTTCCTCACGCGCGATCCGCGCATGAAGGAGCGCAAGAAGTACGGTCTCAAGGCCGCCCGCCGCGCGCCGCAGTTCAGCAAACGCTGAAATCCGCGAACGCAGATACAAAACCTCCGAAAGCCCTTGGCTTTCGGGGGTTTTTCGCGCTCTCAATACTTGTAAAAGCCCTCGCCCGTCGCGCGGCCCAGCTTGCCCTCGCCGATGTACTTTTGCAGCACCGCCTTCTGCTCCTTGAAGTTGTAGGGCAGCATCATCTTTTTCAGCAGCGGGCTGACGAGCCCGGGCACCTTCTGATACTTCTCCACGATGTTGGACGCGGTGGTCAGCCCCACCACGTCGAAGATCTCGAACGGCCCGCGGGGCGCGCCGGTGCCGAGCTTCCACGCCTTGTCGATGCTCTCGGGGTCTGACACGCCGTTGGCGACCAGGTCCAGCGCGGAGAACAGGAACGGGATCAGCAGCGAGTTGAGCAGGTAGCCCGCCTTCTCCTTGTTCACCGGCAGCGGGATCATGCGGATCTCTCCGGCGAATTCCATGACCGTGTCGAAGGACTGCCGCGCGGTCTCCGCCTGCGCCATGACCTCGGCGATGTTCTGCTTCCAGATGGAGTTGGCAAAGTGCAGCGCCAGATACTTCGCCGGACGGCCCGTGGCTTTCGTAAAGCTGGAGGGCAGGAGCGAGGAGGAGTTGGTCACCAGCAGGGTCTTTTCGGGCAGCAGCGGCGCCAGCTTTTGGAAGAACGCCGTCTTTTCCTCCTGCACCTCCGCCATGGACTCGATGACCAGATCCGCGTCGCTGACCGCCTTGGCGAGATCCAGCTCCAGCTTCAAGCCGCTGTACGCCGCCTCGGTCTTCGCCTTGCAGTCCTCCGGATCGAACGCGCCGAAGTCCGCGATGCCGCGGCACCAGTTGGGGTCGGCGGGGCTCTCCGCCGCCTTCATCGCCTCGATGGCGTCCAGATACGTCGTCTTGAGCTTGTCCAGCTTCGGCTGGGTGCGCCCGATGCTGCCCTCGCTGCGAAGCCAGATCGTCACGTCAAATCCGCAGTACGCGGCTTGGAACGCGATCTGGGAGCCCAGAACGCCGCCGCCCGCCACCACTACTTTTTTGATGTCAGACATACCGATCACTCTCCTTCCAAAAAATGACACTGTCAGGATAGCCAATCGGCGCGCATAAGTCAAGCACATCTCGACAGCCGCTTGTTTTTTCGCGCGGATGTGGTATGATCGACGCATGAGAAACGACGAACGACAACAGATCGAAGCCCTGCTCGCGCGGCACGGCTTCCGCTTTTCCAAGTCCAAGGGGCAGAACTTCCTCGTCGACCGCGACGTGCCCCGCGCCATCGCGGAGGCGTCCGGCGCGGACGCGGGGAGCGGCGTGCTGGAGATCGGCCCCGGCGTCGGCGCGCTCTCGCAGGAGCTGTGCCGCCGCGCGGGGAAGGTCGTCGCGATCGAGCTGGACACGGCGCTGCCGCCGATCCTGGCGGAGACGATGGCGGGCTTCGATAATTTCGAGCTGATCTCCGCCGACGCGCTGAAGCTCGACCTCGCCGCCCTCGCGCGGGAGCGGTTCGCGGGGCTGACGCCCATCGTCTGCGCGAACCTGCCGTACAACATCACGACGCCGATGCTCACGAAGCTCGTCGAGGCGCGGTGTTTCACGCGCCTGACCGTGCTCGTGCAGCGCGAGGTCGCGCAGCGCATCTGCGCCGCGCCGGGCACGGCGGCGTACGGCGCGTTCTCGGTGTTCATGCAGTACCACACCGAGCCGGAGCTGTGCTTCGAGGTGCCGCCGGAGCGGTTCCTCCCCCGCCCGAAGGTCACGTCCGCGGTGCTCCGCGCGCGCGTGCGCGAGACGCCGCCGGTCGCGGTCGCGGACGAGGCGTTCTTCTTCCGCGTGGTCTGCGCGGCGTTCGCCCTGCGGCGCAAGACGCTGGTGAACAGCCTGATGACCGCCTTCGGCGCGCTGGGCAAGGAGAAGCTGACGCGGCTCGCGGTCGGCTGCGGACTCGACGCGAACGTGCGCGGCGAGCGGCTGGGGCTCGCGGAGTTTGCGCGGCTCACCGAAGCGTTAAGCCGCTCCGCCGCCGGCGTCTCACGCGATTGAGGTGCCGCTCAAAATCCCCGCTGCGCAGCAGCTCCGCCAAAACGTACTGCTCGAACAGCGGCACCGTGCAGGAGCAGAACCCCGCCGCGCGCTCGAACGCCTCCGAAAGCGCGGGCGGGAGCACCATGTAGCCCACGCGGATCGACGGCGCGACCGTCTTCGAGAACGTGTTGAGATAGATCACCGAACGCTCCGGCTCGAGCGAGAACACCGTGTCCTCCGCCTTGGACGAGAGCGAAAACTCGCTGTCAAAGTCGTCCTCGACGACGTACCCGCCGCGCTCTTGCGCCCAGCGGACGTACTCCGCGCGCTTGCCCGCGCTCGCCGTCACGCCGCTGGGGAAGCTGTGGAACGGCGTGACGTGCAGCACCGTCGCCCGCGCGCGCAAAAGCTCGTCGGTGCGCACGCCGTCCGCGCCGAGGCGCAGCGTCTCGACCTCGACCCCCTGCGCGCGATAGACGCGGCGGATCTTCTCGTACGACGGCTGCTCCACGGCGTAGACGCGCTCGCGCCCGAGCAGCTGCACGATCAGCCCGTAGAGGTACTCCGCGCCGGAGCCGATGACGATCTGCGACGGCTTGACGCGCACGCCGCGCGAGCGGGCGAGGTAATCCGCGATCGCCTGACGCAGCGCGGCGCAGCCGTTGTTCGGCGATTTCACCAGCAGGCTCTCGCCGTAGTCGGACAGCACGCGGCGCATCGTGCGCGCGAGGACGGAGAACGGGAACGTCTCCTCCGCCGCGCGCGGCTCCGGCGCGCGCGGGCGCGGTTCGCGCGCGCCCGGAAAGCAGTCCCCCGCGCGGTAGGCGACGAAGTATCCGCTCCGCTCGCGCGACTCCAAATACCCCTCGTCGCATAGGATGGCGTAGGCGTGCTCCACCGTCACGATGCTCACGCCCGCGTCCTCCGCGAGCTGGCGCTTCGACGGCATCCTGCCGCCGTAGGGGTACGCGCCGGAGACGACGTCGTCGCGCAGGCGCCGGTAGAGCTGCAAATACGCGCTCTGCGCCGCGCCGCGGTCAATGTGATAGTTCATCTGGCCTCACCGTTTCTCGTTTGATTTGCAATATTGATATATCCAATACGAAGCGTACCACACGTCCGTCCGCCGCGCAAGGCGGATTTTTTTACAGATTATTCACAGTTTTCCGCGCGTTTCCCTTTGACATGTAAGCCAAAGGTAACTATAATATAGATTTAGCTCAATAGGTCAGGAAGAGAGGAGCGTTCGATATGGAAAAACGGACAGCGGCGCTGCTGCTGGCGCTAGCGACGGTCTTCGCGCTCGGCGCGAACGCGGCGGAGCCGGCGGGAAGCAAACCGGAAGCGGCCGCCGCTTCGGAACCCGCCGCCGCGCAGACGGAGCGCGCGGAAACGCCCGCCGAGCCGGAGGCGGAGGGCGCGCTCGCGTTCGACGCGCTGGGCGCGCGGATGCGGGAGAGCTATTATCCCCTGCTCGCGCTGGAGGAGAACGTCCAAACGCTGGAGGAATGGGACTACCGGCGGACGGAGGACGAGCTGCGCGACAAGATCAACGGGATCGCCGACCAGCAGTGGGCGTACCTCTCGACCGTGCCGGGCATGGGCTCGATGCTGTCCGCCTCGCTCCAGCCGCAGTACGACGCCTACCGCGACGCATTCGACGACGTGCGCAGCGGCAAGCTGCAGTCCGACAACGAGGGCGTGACGCGCCAGCTCCGCAATTTGCAGGATCAGACCGTCATCGTCGGCGAGTCGCTCTACATCACGCTCAAGGAGCTGGAGACGCAGGACGCGGCGCTCTCGCGCACGATCGACGCGCTGGGGCGGAGCGACGCCGAGCTGACGCTCCGTCACGAGCTGGGGCAGGTCTCCGCGCTGACGGTGCAGCAGGTGCGCGCGGGGCTCGCGCAGGCGGAGAGCGCTCGCGCGACGCTCCGCATGAACGCGGACAACGTCCTGCTCCAGCTCAAGGCGATGACGGGCACGGCGCTCGACGGCGAGCTCACGCTCGCCGCGCTGCCGCGGGTCACGGCGGGGCAGCTCGGCGCGATGGCGCTCGACGACGATCTCGCGCGCGCGAAAGAGGCGAGCTACGAGCTGTACGACGCGCAAAAGACGCTCGACGACGCCAAAAAGGACTACAACGACGCGCTGAAGAAGTACGGCGCGAATTCCAAGAAGAACGAGTGGATGCAGGCGAAGCACACCTGGCAGGCGGCGCAGTACACCTTTGAGAACGCCTTGCAGAGCTACGAGCTGAAGTTCCGCGCGCTCTACGCGCAGGTCAAGGACGCATCCCAGGCGGCGGACGCCAAGCGCGCGGCGCTCGCGGGCAAGGAGGCGGAGTACGCCGCGTCCGCGCTCAAATACGAGCAGGGGAACCTCTCCGCCAACGCGCTCGCGGACGCGAAGGACGCGCTCGCGGAGGCGAAGGACGCCGCGCTGGGCGCGGAGCGCGAGCTGTTTTCGCAGTACCGCAGCTACTGCTGGGCGGTCGAATACGGCATCCTGAACGGTTGAAAGGGGGAGCGGCAATGAAGAAGGATCGTTTGGCGCTGCTCCTCGCGGCGTTCGCCGCGCTCGCGCTCGCGGGCTGCGGCGGCGGGACGGAGGCGAGCGCGCCGCCCGCGGGCGTCGCCGTGCAGG
>JAFSZQ010000002.1 GCA_017458885.1 Oscillospiraceae bacterium | reverse complement strand
GGGGGCGGCGTATGCCGTCGCCGCGCTCGTGCTGCCGTTTTCGCCGTGGCTGCTGCTCGCCGCGATGGGGCTGATGTGCCTCGCCGCGTTCGGACGGGCGGGGTACGGCAAGCGGACGCTGCTGTTCCTGCTCTGCGCCTGCGCGCTCGGCGGCGGCGCGCTGCTGCTGGGGCGCGCGAGCGGCGGCATGGGGCGGCTCGCGCGGGGGCTTCTTTATGCGGAGCTGCCGTGGGGCGTGTTCTTCGTCGCCGCGGCCGCGTCGTGGCTGCTGCTGACGGTCGTCTTCCGCGGCGGCGCGCGATATGGCGACCGGGACCTCGTCCGCGTGCGCGTCGAGTACGGCGGCAAGGCGGCGGAGGCAACGCTGCTGCGCGACACGGGCAACGCGCTGACCGACCCGCTGACCGGCGAGGGTGTGCCGGTGATCGAGGCGTCCGCGCTCGCGCCGTTGGACTACGGCTCCGGCGAGGCGCTGTATATCCGCACGGCGGGCGGCGGCGGGATGCTGCGCGCGTTCCGCTGCGACAGCCTGCGCGTGGACGGGCGCGCGCTGGGCGCGCGGCTCGTCGCCGTGTCGCCGGAGCGTTTCGGCGCGCGGTTCCAAGGCTTATGGTACGACGAAACGGGGGAGGAGGCGGAGCGTCATGCGCTGGAAACGGCTGTGGGATAGGCTGTGCGCTTGGTTCGCGCGGCACGGGCTCATGCCGTGGTCGGGCGTCTACTACATCGGCGGGAGCGACACGCTTCCGCCGCCGCTCTCGCGCGAGGCGGAGGCGGCGGCGCTGGCGCTGCTGGAGGCGGGCGACGAGGACGTGCGCCAGACGCTCATCGAGCACAACCTGCGCCTCGTCGCCTACATTGCGCGGCGGTTCGAGAACACGGGCGTCGGCATCGAAGACCTGATCTCCATCGGCACGATCGGGCTGATCAAGGGCGTGAACACGTTCAAGCGCGAGAAGAACATCAAGCTCGCGACCTACGCCTCGCGCTGCATCGAGAACGAGATTTTGATGCACCTGCGCAAGACGGCGAACCAGAAGGCGGAGGTCAGCATCGACGAGCCGCTCGGCGCGGACTGGGACGGCAACGAGCTGCTGCTCTCGGACGTCCTCGGCACGGACGAGGACGTGGTGATGAAGCCCATCGAGGAGGGCGTGGATCGGGAGCTGCTGCGCGGCGCCATCGCGACCCTGCCGCCGCGCGAGCGGGAGATCGTCGTGCTGCGCTTCGGGCTGGACGGCCGCGCCGAGCGCACACAGAAGGAGGTCGCCGACCTCATGGGCATCTCGCAGAGCTACATCTCGCGCCTCGAAAAGCGCATCATCGCGCGGCTGAAAAAAGAGATACTGCGAATGAGTTGACAACAAACGGGAAAAACGGTATCATAATATATGGCAAAAAGTGCGCCCCAAGCGTTTTGCTTGGGGCGATTTTCCAGCAGACAGGAGAGAACGTATGAAAGAACTGCCGAAAATCTACGAGCCCCAGCAGGTCGAGGGGCGCATCTACAAAATGTGGGAGGACGCGGGCTGCTTCCGCGCCGAGGCCGACCCCGGCAAAAAACCGTTTTCCATCGTCATGCCGCCGCCGAACGTCACGGGGCAGCTCCACATGGGGCACGCCATGGACGCGACGCTGCAGGACATTTTGACCCGCTTCAAGCGGATGCAGGGCTACAGCGCCCTCTGGCTCCCGGGCACCGACCACGCCGGCATCGCCACGCAGATCAAAGTGGAGGAAGACCTGCGCGTGAACGAGGGCAAGACCCGCTACGACCTCGGGCGCGAAAAATTCCTCCAGCGCGTGTGGCAGTGGAAGGAGAAGTACGGCGGGCGCATCGTCGAGCAGCAGAAGAAGATGGGCGCGAGCTGCGACTGGAGCCGCGCGCGCTTCACGATGGACGAGGGCTGCTCCAGAGCGGTGCGCGAGGCGTTCTGCGCGCTCTATGACAAGGGGCTCATCTACAAGGGCAGCCGCATCATCAACTGGTGCCCGCACTGCCTGACCGCGCTTTCGGACGCGGAGGTCGAGTATGTGGAGAAGCCCGGGCACCTCTGGCACATCCGCTATCCGCTCTCGGACGGCAGCGGCGACATCGTCGTCGCCACGACGCGCCCCGAGACGATGCTCGGCGACACGGGCGTCGCGGTCAACCCCGAGGACGAGAAGCACAAGCACCTGATCGGCAAGACCTGCGTGCTCCCGCTCGTCGGGCGCGAAATACCCATCGTCGGCGACGAGTACTGCGAGATCGGCTTCGGCACGGGCGCGGTCAAAATGACCCCCGCGCACGACCCGAACGACTTCGAGGTGGGCCTGCGCCACAATTTGGAGGTCATCCGCGTCATCGCGGACGACGGCACGATCAACGAGAACGGCGGCAAGTACGAGGGGCTCGACCGCTACGACTGCCGCAGGCAGATCGTCGCCGACCTCGAGGAGCAGGGCTACCTCGTCAAGACCGAGGACTACAGCCACAACGTCGGCGCGTGCTACCGCTGCCACAACGACGTGGAGCCGCTCATCTCCGCGCAGTGGTTCGTCAAGATGGCGCCGCTCGCCAAGGAGGCGCTGCGCGTCGTGAACGACGGCACGATCAAGTTCGTGCCCGAGCGGTTTGCCAAGACCTACACGAACTGGATGGAGAACTGCCACGACTGGTGCATCTCCCGCCAGCTCTGGTGGGGGCATCAGATCCCCGCGTGGTACTGCGACGACTGCGGGCACATCAACGTCAGCCGCGAAGACCCGACAAAGTGCGAAGCGTGCGGCTGCGCGAAGCTGACCCGCGAGGAGGACGTGCTCGACACATGGTTCTCCTCCGCGCTCTGGCCCTTCTCGACGCTCGGCTGGCCCGACGCCGACGCGCCCGACCTGAATTACTGGTATCCCACGTCCGTCATGGTCACGGGCTACGACATCATCTTCTTCTGGGTCGCGCGCATGATCTTCTCCGGCATGGAGCAGATGAAGCGCGAGCCGTTCCAGACCGTGTTCATCCACGGGCTCGTGCGCGACGATAAGGGGCGCAAGATGTCCAAGTCGCTCGGCAACGGCATCGACCCGCTCGAAATGGCGGACAAGTACGGCGCGGACGCGTTGCGCTTCAACCTCGTCACGGGCAACAGCCCGGGCAACGATATGCGCTTCTATGTCGAGAAGTGCGAGGCGATGCGGAACTTCGCCAATAAAATTTGGAACGCAAGCCGTTTCGTGCTCATGAACCTCACCATCGACCGCGCGGCGCTGCCGGACAAGCTCGAGCTCGAGGACAAGTGGATCTTGTCCAAGCTCAACACGCTCGTCCGCGAGGTCACCGACAACATGGAGGCGTTCGAGCTCGGCGTCGCGTCCGCGAAGCTCTACGACTTCATCTGGGACGATTTCTGCGACTGGTACATCGAGCTGACCAAGGCGCGCCTCAACGGCGACGACGAGGGCGCGAAGCGGAACGCGCAGAACGTGCTGTGCTATGTGCTGACCGAGACGCTCAAGCTGCTGCACCCGTATATGCCGTTCCTCACCGAGGAGATATGGCAGGCGCTGCCGCGCAGCGAGCGCGACGCGGGCGCGGAGTACCTGATGAAGACGAAGTGGCCCGAGTGGGACGGCGCGCTGTCGTTCCCCGCGGAGGAGGCGGCGATGGGCGACGTGATCGAGGCGATCACCGCCATCCGCGCGCGCCGCAGCGAGAAGAACGTCGCCCCGTCGAAGAAGGTGCATTACACGGTCGCAACCGCGCACGGAGAGACGTTCCGCGCGGGCGCGCCGTTCTTCCTGCGCCTCGCGTCCGCGAGCGAAGTGACGATCACGGACGCGGACGCACCCGCCGCGGAGGGCATGGTCGAGGTCGTGACCCACGCCGCGCGCGTGCTGATGCCGCTCGCGGAGCTGGTGGACTTCGAGCAGGAGCTCGCGCGCGTTGCAAAGGAGAAGGCGAACGCGGAGAAGCAGCTCGCCGCCATCGAGGGCAAGCTCACCAACGAGAATTTCGTCAGCCGCGCGCCGGAGGCGGTCGTGAACGCGGAGCGCGAGAAGGCGGACAAGCTGCGCGCGCTGCTTGAGAAGCTGGAGGCGTCCGCCAGGGCGATGAGGAAGTGAGGGCAGGACGATGAAGCGCATCCAACTCGGCTCCACCGGAATCGAGATCGAGAAGAACGGCTTCGGCTGCCTGCCGATCCAGCGCATTTCCCGCGACGACGCCGCGTACCTGCTGCGCAAGGCGGTCGACGGCGGCATCGACTACTTCGACACCGCACGCGGCTACACCGACAGCGAGGAGAAGATGGGCTATGCCTTCGCAGGCATACGCGACAAGGTCGTGCTCGCGACCAAGTCCCACGCGCAGGACGCCAAGGAGATGCGCGCGCATCTCGAGACCAGCCTGCGGATGCTCCGCACCGACTACGTCGACGTCTACCAGTTCCACAACCTGCCATTCTGCCCGAAGCCCGGCGGGGCGGACGGTCTGTACGACGAAGCCCTCAAGGCGAAGCGGGAGGGCAAGATACGCCACATCTCCATCACCAACCACCGCCTCGCCGTCGCGCGGGAGGCGATCGCCTCGGGGCTGTACGCGACGCTGCAATTCCCGTTCAGCTACCTTTCCGGCGAGCAGGAGCGGGAGCTGATCGAGGGCTGCCGCGCTGCGGGCATGGGTTTCATCGCCATGAAGGGCATGGCGGGCGGGCTCATCCGCGACGGTTACGCCGCCGCCGCGTTCATGGAGACGCAGGAGGGCGTCGTGCCTATCTGGGGCGTGCAGCACGAGTGGGAGCTGGACCAGTTCCTCGACTGCGTGAAAAACGGCGCGGCGCTGACGGACGAGCGCCGGGCGACCATCGAGCGCGACTGTGCGGAGCTGTCCGGCGATTTCTGCCGCGGCTGCGGCTACTGTATGCCGTGCCCGCAGGGCATCGAGATCAACCAGTGCGCGCGCATGGCGCTGATGCTCCGCCGCGCGCCGGAGGCGAGCTGGCTCGACGAGCACTGGCAGGCGGAGATGAAGAAGATCGAGACCTGCCTGCGCTGCGGCAAGTGCGCCTCGAAATGCCCCTACGGACTGGACACGCCGCGGCTGCTGCAGGAGAACTACGCGGACTACCAAAAAGTGCTCGCGGCGCGCAAATAAATGCGGCGCTCCGCCGCGTTTCGAGCAAATCGGACGCATCGGACAAACTATAATCGGACTGTGCGATCGGCGCAGTCCGATCTTTTTATCTTTTGACATCGGGAGGAGACGCGCGGATGGAAGTGCGAACGACGACGAAGGGGCGCGAGCTTGCCGTGAGCCTGCGCGGCGAGCTGGATCACCACGCGGCGCGCGACGCTGTGACCGCCATCGAGCGCGCGGCGGAGGCGGCGCTGCCGTCGAAGCTGACGCTGGATTTCTCCGGCGTGACGTTCATGGACAGCTCGGGCATCGCGGTGGCGATGCGCGCCATGCGCCGCATGGCGGCGCTCGGCGGCATGACGGCGCTCGTCAACGTGCCGCCGCAGGCGAAGAAAGTGTTTGACGCGGCGGGCATCGTCTGCCGCGCGAAGGAGGAGACGACATGAAGAAAAAACCGGACAATTACATAGCGGTCGAGTTTCTCAGCCGCAGCGTCAACGAGGGCTTTGCCCGCGCGGCGGTGGCGGCGTTCGCCGCGCAGCTCGACCCCACGCTCGACGAGCTGGGTGACGTCAAGACCGCGGTGAGCGAGGCGGTGACGAACGCCATCGTCCACGCCTATCCCGACGCGCTGGGGAAGATCGTTTTACGCGCGGGCGTCTACAACGGCAACGTGCTGGAGATCACCGTGCGCGACTGGGGGCGCGGCATCGCGGACGTGGAAAAGGCGCGCGAGCCGCTCTACACCACCGGCGGCGAGGAGCGCAGCGGCATGGGCTTCACGATCATGGAGAGCTTCATGGACAAGCTCGTCGTCCGCTCGAAGCCGGACAAGGGCACGGTCGTGACGATGAAACGCGCTATCGCGCCGCGCAGCGGGAGAAAATGAGCGCGGACACCCTCGCGCTGATCGAGCGCGCGCAGCAGGGGGACGAGTCCGCCTGCGAGCGCGTGCTGACGGAGAACACGGGACTCATTTGGAGCGTGGTGCGCCGCTACTACGGGCGCGGTGTGGAGACGGACGATCTATATCAGCTTGGCTGCCTTGGATTTATGAAGGCTGTCAAGGGATTTGACCTTACATACGGGACGCGCTTTTCCACCTACGCCGTGCCGAAGATCGCGGGGGAGATCCGGCGGTTTTTGCGCGACGACGCGCCGGTGAAGGTGGAGCGCGGCGCGCGCGAGCGGGCGCTCGCGGTCGGCGCCGCGCGGGAGCGTCTGCGCGAGGCGCTGGGGCGGGAGCCAAAGCTCTCGGAGCTGGCGGCGGAGACGGGGCAGACGCCGGAGGAGATCGCGGAGCTGGAGCTTGCCGCCGCGCCGCCGGAGTCGCTGCAGCGTGAGCTGGGCGACGGGCTGACGCTGGAGCAGACGCTCGGCGACGCCTCGCACGAGGAGATGCTGGAACGGCTCGCGCTCCGCGCGTGCATCGACGACCTGCCGGAGCGTGAGCGCATGACGATCCTGCTGCGCTTTTACAAAGGGCTGACGCAGGAGCGCGCGGCGCGCGTGCTGGGCGTGTCGCAGGTGCAGGTGTCGCGTCTCGAGCGGCGGGCGCTGGGGCGCCTGCGCGAGGCGCTGGGGTGAGGTCAGGGGGCGTCCGGCGGCAGCGCCGCCGCGTCCTCGGTCTGGAACTCCGTCATCTGCGCCCAGTATCGCTTGGGCATATCGCTCATCCGCTTTCGCGGGTTCTCGCGTTCGCGGATGGCGATGGTATCGTAGAACCGCCGCCAGAGCCGCCGGTACGCCGCCTCCTCCGCGTCGGGCGGGGCCGGCTCGAACCCGTCCAGCGGTACGATGCGCGACACGCCGCCCGAATAGAGCAGCGCCTCGCGGTGCGTGCGGTCGTAGAGGAAGAAGCTTTCGCCGCGGCATCGCTCGCAGAAGTGGGCGCGCAGCAGCGGCAGGACGCGGTTTTTCGGCTCGATCACCGCGCCGAGCGCGCCGTCGTAGACGGAGAAGCGGACGAAGCCGCGCAGGTGCTCCGCCTCGGTCGCCAGATTCCGCACCGCGCGCAGCAGCGGCTGGTAGGCGTCGTCCGAAAGCCGCGACAGATACGGCGCGCCCTCCCGATAGAGCCGCGCGACGAAGCGGCAGATCGCAAGCTCCTTGTCCGGCAGACAGGTCAGGAACGCCCGCTGCAGCAGCGGCAGCACCTCGGGCGAGATGCGGCGCAGGCTCCGCGCGACGCGCGAAGCGTGCGCGGGATCGGTCACGACGAGGCGCGTTTCAAACAGGCTCCATTCGGCGTCCTCCGCGCAGACGATGGCGGTGGGGCGCTCTTTTTGCGTGTAGCGTTCAAAGATGCAGCACAGCAGCCCGTTGAACGTGCCGTCGTACTGGTAGATGATGTCTCTCATTGCGTGAAAACGGTCAGCGGGCGGGCGCGAACAGCGAGAGCTGCTCGCCCGCCTCCATGGGGAGCGCGGCGCGCTCGACGGCGAGCAGGCTCGCCAGCACGCCCGCGCGGGAGAGGCGCAGCGGCGTCGCGAGCCGCCCCGAGCAGGTGAGAAAATACTGCGCCCGCTTCATCACGACGCCGAGCTTTTTGAGGTCGTCGGCGCGCAGGGGCCCCGTGCGCCGCGCGACGAGGATGCGCCGCGCCGACACGACCCCGACGCCGGGGACGCGCAGCAGCGCCTCGTAATCGGCGCGGTTGACCTCGACGGGGAAGTATTCGGGATGCCGCAGCGCCCAGCAGCACTTGGGGTCGAGGCGCGGGTCGAAGTTCGGCTCGTCCTCGCTCAAAAGCTCGGCGGCGCAAAAGCCGTAGAACCGCAGCAGCCAGTCCGCCTGATAGAGCCGATGCTCGCGCAGGAGCGGCGGTTTCGTGCCGAGGGCGGGGAGCAGCGTGTTTTCCACCACCGGCACATAGGCGGAGTAGAACACCCGCTTCAGGCGATACTGCTTGTAGAGCGATTCCGTCAGGTTCAGGATGTGGCGGTCGCTCTCCGCGGTCGCGCCGACGATGAGCTGCGTCGCCTGCCCCGCGGGGGCGAAGCGCGGCGCGGACTTGTACTTCACCAGCTCCGTTTTGCTCTCAACGACCTCGTCCCGTATCTGGCGCATTGGGGCGAGGATCGCCTGTTTCGTCTTGTTCGGCGCGAGCGCGCGGAGCGATCCTTCGCTCGGCAGCTCGATGTTGACGGAGAGGCGGTCGGCGAGCAGCCCAAGCCGCGTCACCAGCTCGCTCGACGTGCCTGGGATCGCCTTGGCGTGAACGTAGCCGTTGAAGCGGTACTCCTCGCGCAGGACGCGCAGCGCCTCGACCATCCGCTCCGTCGTGCGGTCGGGCGAGCCGAGCACGGCGGAGGAGAGGAACAGCCCCTCGATGTAGTTGCGCCGGTAGAAGCCGATGGTCAGCTCCGCCAGCTCGCGCGGCTCGAAGGTGGCGCGGGGCACGTCGTTCCCGCGGCGGTTGACGCAATATTTGCAGTCGTAGGAGCAGTCGTTGGACAGCAGCACCTTCAGGAGCGTCACGCACCGTCCGTCGGCGCTGAACGAGTGGCAGCAGCCGGCGAGGGCGGAGGACGTGCAGCCGATCATGCCGTCGTGCGCGCCGCGCCGCACGCCGCTCGAGGTGCAGGCGGCGTCGTACTTCGCGGCGTCGGCGAGGATCGTGAGCTTGTCCAGCAGCTCCATGGCGGCGGCTTACGCGGCGAGTTTTACGCGCTCGAGCGCCAGTTCGGTACGCGCGAGCGCGTCCGCGCCCTCACGCGAGACAGCGGGGCGCGCGGCGCGGCGAGCCGCCTCGCGCGGCGTGTCCAGCCACTCCACCAGCTTCATCAGGTTGGCGACGGCGGCGGTGACGCCGAGCAGCACGAAGAAAAAGGTCGTTCCGGTCATTGTGGTTTCCTCCATAGAAGTTTTGTTCGATTTGCATTATAAATCGAACGGTCGTACCTGTCAAGAGGAAATCGAACAATTTTTCCAAAAAATTTGAAAATCCACTTGTATTGCGGCGGCGTTTCCGCTATAATGTGTCCTGCACAGAGAAAGGACTACCATATATGGAAAATTTCGCCATACGCTACGCAAAAGCCCGCCGCGCCTGCATCGCGCGGGATTTCCAACGCCTCAACCCCGAGCAGCGCAAGGGCGTGCTCGCGACCGAGGGGCCGCTGCTGCTGCTCGCGGGCGCGGGCAGCGGCAAGACGACCGTGCTGATCAACCGCGTCGCGAACCTCCTGACCTACGGGCGCGGCAGCGACACGGACGAGACGCCGGACTTCGCGACCGAGGACGACCTCGCGTTCCTCGAGAGCTATCCCGAGCACCCGACGCCGGAGGAGCGCGCGCGGATGCGCCGCCTCTGCGCGGTCGAGCCGGCGCGGCCGTGGCAGGTGCTGGCGGTGACGTTTACGAACAAGGCGGCGAACGAGCTGCGCGAGCGGCTCGATGCGTTCGGCGTCGAGGGCGCGCGGGACGTGTGGGCGCTGACATTCCACTCCGCCTGCGTGCGCATTTTGCGCCGCGACATCGACAAGCTGGGCTTTTCCAACGACTTCACCATCTACGACGCCGACGACGCCCGCCGCGTCGTGCGCGACGTGGTGCGCGAGCTGGAGCTGGACAAAAAGGCGTTCCCGCCGCGCGAGGTGCTTTCGATCATCTCCCGCGCGAAGGACGCGATGGAGACCGCCCGCGACTTTGCCGAGCACTGGAGCGGCAGCGGCGACTGGCGCAGGGAGCGGATCGCCCGCGTCTACGCCCGCTACGACGCCGTGCTGCGCGGCGCGAACGCGCTGGACTTCGACGACATCCTGCTGCGCGCGGTGGAGCTGCTG
>JAFSZQ010000154.1 GCA_017458885.1 Oscillospiraceae bacterium | reverse complement strand
GCGCTGCTTCTGCCCGCCCGAGAGCAGGTGCGGCGCGTGGAGCGTGAAGTCCGACATACCCACCGCCTCAAGCGCGTCGTCCACTCGCCTTCGTATCTCCTCGCTCGGCACGCCGAGGTTTTCGGGCGCGAACGCCACGTCCTCCTCGACCACGTTCGCGACGAGCTGGTTGTCGGGGTTCTGGAACACCATGCCGACGCGGCGGCGGATCTCGAGCAGCAGGGCTTCGTCCTTCGTGTCCATGCCGTCGACGTACACCGTGCCGCCGCTTGGCAGCAGCACCGCGTTGAAGGTCTTGGCGAGCGTCGATTTGCCGCTGCCGTTGTGCCCGAGCACGACGACGAAGCTCCCGCGCTCGATTTGCAGCGTCACGCCGCCCAGCGCGAGCGTCGCCGCGCCCTCCCCGTCGGCGGGGTAGGCGTAGGATAGGTTGTCCGTTTGCAGTATCGTTGCCATCTCACTCACTCATCCATCTTCCCGTCGCGCCGCAGGGCAGCGCGAGCCCCGTCGCCGTCACGGGCAGCCCCAGCTCGTCCCACGTCACGCGCCCGCCGTGCTTGTCCGCGACGAGCAGGTGCAGCAGATAGCCCAGCACCGACGGCGCAAGCCCCGTGGTGTAGCTGTTGAGGATCACGAACAGCGGCTTGTCGGACAGCAGCAGCGCGACGCGCTTCAAAAACGGGAACAGGTCGTTCTCCAGCTTCCAGACCTCGCCGCCCGGGCCGCGCCCGTAGCTCGGCGGGTCAAGGATGATCGCGTCGTAGGCGTTGCCGCGCCGGAGCTCGCGCTCGACGAATTTGCCGCAGTCGTCCACGAGCCAGCGCACCGGCGCGCTTTCCAGCCCGCTTGCCTTGGCGTTTTCCTTTGCCCACGCGACCATGCCCTTCGCCGCGTCCACATGGCAGACCCGCGCGCCCGCGGCGGCGCAGGCGACCGTCGCGCCGCCGGTGTAGGCAAAGAGGTTCAGCACGCGGATCGGGCGGCCGGCGGCCTGTATCCTTTCGCGGGCGAAGTCCCAGTTGACCGCCTGCTCGGGGAACAGCCCCGTGTGCTTGAAGTTCATCGGCTTGACCTGGAACGCGAGGTCGCGGTATTTGACCGTCCACTGCGCGGGGAGCGCGTCCTTCTCCCAGTGTCCGCCGCCCGCGGCGGAGCGGAAGTAGCGCCCCTGCGCCGTCCTCCAGCCCGCGTGCTCGCGCCCCGTTTCCCAGATCGCCTGCGGGTCGGGGCGCACGAGGACGTGCCCGCCCCAGCGTTCCAGCTTTTCGCCGCCGCCGCAGTCGAGCAATTCATAGTCCTTCCATCCGTCCGCGATCCACATAGGCGTCTCCCCGTCGTGTCTATCATAAAGTAAGATATTATACGCCCAAAGCGGCGGGATAGTCAATGAAAATAAATAGGAAAGCCCTCCCGTTCGGGAGAGCTTTCGCGGTTATCCGAACCTCGCCTTGTCCCGCGCGATCTGCCTGGCGTAGCGTTCCTCCTCCGAGAACACGCAGCCGCAGTACTTTTGCATATAAAGCCCCAGCTCGCGCGCCTTCGCCTGCCCCGCGCGGAAACCCACGCGGAAGTCGCGGTAGAGGAACGCGACGCCGTACCGCCGCGCCATCGCCTCGCCCGTCCGCCGCAGCAGCTCGTGGTCCTGGTACGGCGAGATGAGCAGCGACGACGTGAACGCGCGAAAGCCGTGCTCCGCGGCGTACTTCGCCGCCGTACCGAGGCGGATCGCGTAGCAGTGCGCGCAGCGGCGGTCGACGTCGCTCGCGACCGCGCGCACGAAGTCGCGCAGGCCGTAGTCGTCCAGCACGCGCACGTCCATGCCGACCGTCTCGCCGTAGGAGAGCAGCGTGTCGCGCCGCGCCCTGTACTCCTGATACGGGTGGATGTTCGGGTTGAACCACAGCGACGTCGGCTCGACGCCCTCTTGCCGCAGCGTGTCCACGCAGTACACCGAGCACGGCGCGCAGCACGAGTGCAGCAGCACGCTCTCCATCGTCTGTCCCTCCTTTTATACGCTCAACCAGTCGATCAGCTCCAGCCCGGGGTTGTGCTTCGTGAGGAAGCCCACCGACCACTCGCCGCCGAACGCAATCAGCCGCCTGCCCTTGAAGTCCTCCAGCACGCGCGAGCCGGTGCAGAGCGTCAGATCCTTCACGTCGCAGGGGCACGCGCCGATGAGCCGCAGGTGCTCGTAAGGCAGGCCGCTCATGCGCAGCTCCACGCCGTACTCGCTGCGCATCCGGTACTCGAACACGTCGAATTGCAGCGTGCCGACCACGCCGACGACCACATCCTCAAACCCGCTGTCGGGGATCTTGAAGATCTGGATCGCGCCCTCCTGCGCGATCTGCGTGATGCCCTTGACGAACTGCTTACGCTTCATGGTGTCCATCGGGGACACGGACATGAAGTGCTCCGGCTCAAAGGTGGGGATGCCGGAGAAGCGGAACTTTTTGCCCGGCACGGTAATCGTGTCGCCGATGGAGAACAGCCCCGGATCGAACACGCCGATGATGTCGC
>JAFSZQ010000153.1 GCA_017458885.1 Oscillospiraceae bacterium | reverse complement strand
TCGGTGCGCGTGTCGATGGAGCTCGTCGCCTCGTCGAGGATCATCACCGGCGGGTCGGCGACCGCCGCGCGCGCGATGGCGAGGAGCTGGCGCTGCCCCTGCGAGAGGTTCGCGCCGTTGTTCGCAAGCTCCGTGTCGTAGCCGCGCGGCAGGCGCGTGATGAAATCGTCCGCGCCCGCGAGCTTCGCCGCCGCGCGGCACTCCTCGTCCGTCGCGTCTAGCTTGCCGTAGCGGATGTTGTCCATCACCGTGCCGCTGAACAGGTTCGTGTCCTGCAGCACAAGCCCCAGCGAGCGGCGCAGGTCTTTCTTCCTGATCTTGTTGACGTTGATGCCGTCGTAGCGGATCTTGCCGTCCTCGACGTCGTAAAAGCGGTTGATGAGGTTCGTGATGGTCGTCTTGCCCGCGCCCGTCGCGCCGACGAAGGCGACCTTCTGACCCGGCTCGGCGTAGACGTTCACGCCCGAGAGAACGGGCTTTCCCGCGTCGTAGGCAAAGTCCACGTCCACGAGCCGCACGTCGCCGCGCAGCTCCGTATACGTCAGCGTCCCGTCGCCGTGCGGGTGTTTCCACGCCCAATGCCCCGTGCGATGCGCCGCCTCCGTCACCGTGCCGTCGGGCGCGATCTCCGCGTCCACGAGCGTGACGCGGCCCTCGTCCGCCTCCGGCTGCTCGTCCATGAGCGCGAACACGCGCTGCGCGCCCGCGATGCCCATGACGACGGCGTTGACCTGCTGGGTGAGCTGGTTGACGTTGCCGGTGAACTGCTTGGTCATGTTCAGGAACGCGACGAGGATGGAGATGTCCAGCGCCATGCCGGAGACGCTCGGGTTCGGCAGCCCAGCGAGCAGGTACGCGCCGCCGAACACCGCGACGAGCACATAGAGGATGTTGCCGATGTTCATGATGACGGGGCCGAGCGTGTTGGCGTAGGCGTGGGCGCGCCGTGCGTTGCCGCACAGCTCCTCGTTGAGCGCGTCGAAGCTCGCTGCGGCGTCGGTTTCGTGGTTGAAGACCTTGACGACCTTCTGACCCGCCATCATCTCCTGGATGAAGCCCTCCGCCGCGGCGACGGACTTCTGCTGGGCGACAAAGTACTGCGCGCTCCCGCCGCCGAGCCTGCCGGAGGCGAGCAGCATCGCCGCCACGCCGGCGAGGATCATCGCCGTCAGCGGCACGCTGTACCAGAGCATGATGCCCAGCACCACCACGACGATCGCGCCGGAGCGCAGCACCGCGGGGATGGACTGGCTGACCAGCTCGCGCAGCGTGTCCACGTCGTTCGTGTAATGGCTCATGACGTCGCCGTGCTTGTGCGTGTCGAAGTAGCGGATGGGGAGGTCCTGCATCCGGTCGAACAGTCGGCGGCGGAGCTTGTCGAGGAAGCCCTGCGTCAGAATGGCGGAGAGCTGCGTTTGCAGCACCACGGCGATCAGCGAGAGCACATAGAGCACGATCAGCGGCGCGATCTGCGCGACGACGCGCGCCTTCGCCGCCGCCCAGTCGCCGCTCGCCGTCCAGTCGCCGATGATGGCGACGATCTTCTGCGTGAACACGGCGGGGATGGCGCTCACCGCCGAGGAGAACACCGTCAGCGCGCACACGGCGGGGAACAGGCGGGGATAGAACTCCGTCACCAGCTTCACGGTGCGCCGGACGGCGGCGAAGCTGAATTTCGGACGCCCCGCGCCGCGGTCAGGTCTCGGCATCGTCCGCACCCCCCTTCGTCTGCTGCTCGTACGTCTCGCGGTAGATGGCACTCGACGCCATCAGCTCCGCGTGCGTGCCGCGCGCGGCGATGCGCCCGCCGTCCATCACGAGGATGAGGTCGGCGTCCCGCACGGACGCGACGCGCTGGGCGATGATGAGCTTCGTCGTCTCGGGCAGGCAATCCCGCAGCCCCTGCCGGATGCGCGCGTCGGTGCGCGTGTCCACCGCGCTCGTGGAGTCGTCCAGAATGAGTATCTTGGGCTTTTTCAGCAGCGCGCGGGCGATGCACAGCCGCTGCTTCTGCCCGCCGGAGACGTTCGTCCCGCCCTGCTCGAGCTTCGTCCCGTACCCGTCGGGGAACGCGCGGACGAACTCGTCCGCCTGCGCGATGCGGCACGCCTCCGCCAGCTCCCCGTCCGTGGCGTTCGGGTCGCCCCAGCGCAGGTTCTCCGCGATCGTGCCGGAGAACAGCTCGTTCTTCTGCAGCACCATCGCCACCGCGTCGCGCAGCGTCTCGAGCGCGTAGTCGCGCACGTCTATGCCGCCGACCTTCACCGTGCCCTCCGTCGCGTCGTAGAGGCGGGGGATGAGCTGCACCAGCGTCGATTTGCCGACGCCCGTGCCGCCGAGGATGCCGACGGTCATGCCGCTTTCGATGTGGAGCTCGACGTTCTCCAGCGCCCAGCGTTCCGCGCCGGCGGCGTAGCGGAAGCGCACGGCTTCAAAGTCGATGGAGCCGTCCTTCACCTCTGTGACCGCCGCGGCGTCCGGCTCGCGGAGCGAGGGCGTCTCGTCCAGCACCTCCGCGATGCGCTTCGCGCTCTCGGCGGACATCGTGAGCATGACGTAGATCATCGAGAGCATCATCAGCGACATGAGGATCTGCATCCCGTAGGTCAGCATCGCGCTGATCTGCCCGACCTCGATCAGCGTCCCGTGGGACGTGACGACGAGCCTTGAGCCGACGAGCAGCACGAACACCATGTTCGCGTAGATGCAAAGCTGCATCAGCGGCATATTGCACGCGACGATGCGTTCCGCGCGTGTGAAATCGTCGCGGATGTCCATCGAGGCTTTTGCAAACTTCTCTTTCTCGTACTCCTCGCGGGCAAACCCCTTCACGACGCGCATCGCGCGCACGTTCTCCTCGACGGAGGCGTTGAGCCGGTCGTACTTGCGGAACACCGCGCGGAACGCGGGCAGCGCCCTGCGCCCGATCAGCACCAGCCCGAGCGCGAGCACGGGGATGATGACAAGGAAGCTCGTCGCGAGCGCGCCGCCCATGACGTACGCCATGACGATGGAGAACACGAGCATCAGCGGCGAGCGCACGGCGATGCGGATGAGCATCATGAACGCCGTCTGCACGTTGTTGACGTCCGTGGTCATGCGCGTCACGAGCGACGAGGACGAGAAGCGGTCGATGTTCTCGAACGAGAACTCCTGCACCTTGTGGAACAGGTCGTGGCGGACGTTTTTGGCGAAGCCCGCCGCCGCGCGCGCGGACGTGAAGCCCGCGAGCGCGCCGCAGGCGAGCGAGACGAGCGCCATCGCGACGAGGACGCCGCCGAGGCGCAGCACCTCGCCCATATCGACGCCGCCCTTGATCTCGTTGACGAGGTTCGCCGTCGTGAACGGGATCAGCGCCTCGACGACCGCCTCGCCGACGATGAACAGCAGCGTCAGCAGCGCGGGCGCCTTGTATTCGCGGATACAGCGGAACAGCTTTTTGAGCATGGGTCTCTCCTTATGCCGGTCTTACTTCGCGGGGGGCATGGGCTTGCGCTTGGCGGTGAACGAATCCACGTCCACGCGGATGACCGCGACGCCCGCCGCCATCTGCTCCGTGATGGGGAACGCGCGCCCCGTCTGCGTTTGCATCAGGACGTTCAGAGCGCGTATCTTTTCCTCCGCGTCCTCGACGATAACGGCCTTGCCGCCGCCCATCACGCTCGCGAACGTCGAGCCGTAGGCGCAGGGGACGTCCCCGCCGGAGATGGGCGTAACGTCGGTTTCCAGCTCGATGAACGCGCTGGGGTTTGCGCGGATGAGGTCGAGCTTGCGCCCCTCCTTCGCGCCGTGGATGTAGAACGTCAGCCGCCCGTCCTCGAGCGTATAGCCGTAGTGCAGCGGCACGACGTACGGCGTATCCCCGTCCAGCAGCCCCAGATGCAGGACGCGGGCGCGTTTCAAGATGTCCTCGATCTCTCCGAGATCGGTGATCTCGCGGTCTTTGCGACGCATGGCGACGCCTCCTTCACAAGATTTGGAAAATATGATAGCATCCGTTTGTGTCCAAATTGTGAAGTTTCCACTTTTTTGAACGATCTGCCGCGCTCTTTCCGTCTCGGGGGAAATAATAGGAAAAATGATTGACAAATAAATAACAAGCCTTTACAATAACTGGCGTACAATAAAACAAAGGAGGACACTCACCATGGGAAAACTTGACGGCAAGGTTGCTCTGATCACCGGCTCCACCTCGGGCATGGGACGCGACACCGCGTACCTGTTCGCGAAGGAGGGCGCGAAGGTCATCGTCACGGGTCGCAATGAGGCGCGCGCGAAGGCGGTCGTGGACAAGATCAAGGCGGACGGCGGCGAGGCGGCCTATATCATCGCCGACACCTCCGACCTCGCGGCGGTGGACGTGATCTTTGACGGCGCGATGAAGGCGTACGGCAAGGTCGACATCCTCATGAACAACGCCGGTCAGCTCAGCGTGACGCCCATCCTTGACCTGTCGCTCGCGGAGTGGACGAGCGTGATGAACGTGAACGTCACCTCCGCGCTGCTGCTGACGCAGAAGATCGCGCCGATCATGAAGAAGAACGGCGGCGGGCACATCATCAACATCGCCTCCGTCGCGGGCTGCGCGGCGCACTGGGGCCCCGTGGCGTACTGCACGAGCAAGCACGCGATGATGGGGCTCACCAAGGCGATGGCACTGGAGCTCGGCCCCGACATCCACGTCAACGGCATCTGCCCGGGCGCGATCCGCACGGCGATGCTCGACTCCGCCGGCGGCGAGGACGCGATGGGCTTCATGAAGCAGCGTTCCCCGCTCGGCCGCATCGGCGAGGGCAGTGAGATCGCGACGACGGCGCTGTTCCTGGCGACGGACGAGTCCTCCTTCATCGACGGTCAGCTCATCCGCGTGGACGGCGGCGTGGACATCTGATCCTTCCCGCGATAAAAGGCTCTTCCCGAGAGGGAAGAGCCTTTTTGCACGCTTGACAATCGCCTCCGCGCGTGTCATGATAGAGAAAATGCGTTATTCTGTTGGCAGAATAACAAAAGGAGAGCCCCTTATGGACAACGAATTCACGAGGCTGCTCGCGGAGCTTGCCGCGGGGCGCGGCGCGGCGCTGCGCCGGACGGCGGACGGGCGGGCGTATACGCGCGCGTTCGCCGCGCCGGAGCGATTGATCCTGCTCGGCGCGGGGCACGTTTCGCGCT
>JAFSZQ010000152.1 GCA_017458885.1 Oscillospiraceae bacterium | reverse complement strand
TCTGAACCGGGGCGGCGCGTACGCGCCGCCCCTTTCGCTCACCCTCAAAAAAATTTTTTCTAAAAAATTCAAATTTCCTATTGCAAACTCCAAACTTTTATGGTACAGTGATGGTGCCGTGCTAGTCCCATACAGAGAGGGACGTTTCTTTCTTCATCATTGATGACGGAACTTTCGTTCCGCTACTGCACGGGATGAACGCACGGCGCCACGTTCAGCGGCACACCTTCACCCGCCTAACGGCGGCATCATCTCTCATCCTATTCTGCGCAAGGAGAAGGGGCGACGGTTCCGTCGTCCCTTCTCCTTGTGTGTTGACAAATTCGTATAAATGTTGTAGAATATCCCCAGCCCCACGGAACGCGGACGGAGGAACAAAGCCCCGTTGTGAAAAAGGCGGTCAGCCACTCCTTGCGAAAGGAGTGATGCCTATGGAGCATAGGCGTCGGATGAAAGTCCTGCGCTTCGTGGTCTGTGTCATCGTGATCTTTGCGATCATGGCTTACATAGCGCCAATAGCGCGCTAACCGCCCGGACGGCACCCGAGCGGTTAGCTATTTTTTAGCCACTGCAGAAGGGCTGACCGCCTCACGGCGGGGCTCCTCTATCCTCATTATACCCCGCCGCATACGTTTGTCAAGCGATTTTCGCGCGCCGCAAAATAAATTTGCGAACCGCTTGCAAAATCGGCGCGGGCGGGGTAGAATAGACCGCGAAAGGACGCGATAACTATGACAAAGATCGACATCATCTCCGGCTTCCTCGGCGCGGGCAAGACCACGCTCATCAAAAAACTGCTCGCCGAGGCGTACAGCGGCGAAAAGATCGTTCTCATCGAAAACGAGTTCGGCGAGATCAGCATCGACGGCGGCTTCCTGCAGGGCAGCGGCGTGCAGATCAGCGAGATGTCCTCCGGCTGCATCTGCTGCTCGCTCGTCGGCGACTTCGGCGAGGCGCTGCGCGACGTGCGCGCGAAGTACGCCCCCGACCGCATCGTCATCGAGCCGAGCGGCGTCGGCAAGCTCTCCGATGTCATCCGCGCCGTGGAGGACGTGGCAAAGGACGACGGCGGCATGGCGCTGAACAGCTTCATCACCGTCGCCGACGCGAGCAAATGCCGCGTTTACATGAAGAACTTCGGCGAGTTCTTCAACAATCAGGTCGAGCACGCGGGCTGCATCATCCTCTCGCGCACGGGCAAGCTGAGCGAGGAGAAGATCGCCGCCGCCGTGGCGCTCCTGCGCGAGCACAACGCCTCCGCGACCGTCATCACGACCCCGTGGGAGCAGCTCGATGGCAAGCAGATCCTCGCCGCCATGGAGCGCACGAGCGCCGAGTTCGTCCACGAGCTCGCCGAGCGTATGGAGCACGAGCACGAGGAGGAGTGCGACGACCCCGACTGCGCCTGCCATCACCATCATCATGAGCACGACCACGAGCATGACCATGACCATGAGCATGAGCATCATCATGACCACGACCACGACCACGAGCATCACCACCATCACCACGGGCACGACGCGGACGAGATATTCGCCTCGTGGGGCGTGGAGACGCCGAAGAGCTTCCCCGCGGCGGAGCTGGAGCGCATCCTGACCGCGCTTGACGACGGCAGCTATGGCAAGATCGTGCGCGCGAAGGGCATCGTCAGCGGCGGCGACGGCAAGTGGCTGCACTTTGACTACGTCCCCGAGGAGCACGAGGTGCGCGAGGGCGCGGCGGACGTGACGGGGCGGCTGTGCGTCATCGGCGGCGAGCTCGCCGAGGACAGGCTGAAGGCGTTGTTTGGAGTGTAAGGCATGGATATTCCCGTTTACGCCGTCACCGGCTTTCTGGACGGCGGCAAGACCAATTTCATCAACGGCATCCTGCAGGACGGCTTCGCCAAACAGGACAAGACGCTGCTTCTCTGCTGCGAGGAGGGCGACGAGGAGTACGACCCCGCCGCCCTGCAAAACGTGGCGGTGGAGCGGATCGACGACGAGGACGGCTTCACGAAGGACGCGCTGCGCGCGCTCGAAAAAAAACATCGTCCGCGGCAGATCCTCATTGAGTTCAACGGTATGTGGGCGTTCGAGCGGTTCAACGAGCTGCCCGCGAACTGGGTGCTCTATCAGATCATGAACTTCGTCTACGCGCCGAGCTTCGACGTGATGGCGCGCAACATGGGGCAGCTCATGATGGAGAAGATCAAGAACGCGGATATGCTGGTCTTCAACCGCGCGACGCCGGACGCCGCCGCCGCGCTGCGCGCGCGCAATCTGCGCATGGTGAACCGCCGCGCCGATATGTACATCGAGTACGAGAACGGCGAGAGCGAGAACTACCTCACGGGCGACGAGTGCCCGTTCGACGTGACGCAGGACCCCATCGAGATCCCCGACGAGGATTTCGGCGTGTGGTATGTGGACGCGATGGATCACCCCGAGCACTACGACGGCAAGCGGCTGCGGCTCAAGGCGCTGATGTGCCACTCGAAGAAGTACCCGGGCACCTACGTCCCGGGGCGCTTCGCGATGGTCTGCTGCGCGAACGACACGCAGTTCCTCGGCGTGGTCGCGAAGGGCGATGCGCTGGCGCGGTACAAGAACCGCGACTGGCTGGAGCTGACGGCGGTGTGCAAAAAGGAGTACTTTGCGGCGTATCAGGGCGACGGCCCCGTGCTGTACGTCGAGGACGTGAAGCCCTGCGCGCCGCCGAAGGAAGAGGTCGTGGGGTTTTGAACGGCAAAAAAATGACGGCGTCAGCCGTCATTTTTTGTTGCCTCCCACGCTGCGTCGAACCGCGCGATGCGATACCCCTCGTCGTACCCGAAATACCGCTCCCACGGTTTCCCGCCGCGCACGGAGCGCAGCGTGTCGCAGCCCAGCGCGCGGGCGCGGGACACCGCCTGCCCGAGCAGACGGGCGCCATAGCCCTTGCCGCGCTCGCTCTCGTCGAGCCACAGCTCCGTGATCTCCGCAACGCCGCCGCCGAGTGGCTTGACCGCCACCGCGCCGACGCGCTCGTCCTCGCGCATCACGTCGAAGCGCCCCGCGGCGCTCGCGTCCGGCGCGAACCAGACGCCTGCCTCGACGCCGCCCGCGTTCCGCGTCCACGCCTGCTTGCGCAGCGTCGTCAGCGCGTCCGGCAGGTGCGAGGCGTCGTCGCGGCAGACGACGCGGATGCCGCGCTCGTCCGCCTCCAGCTTCGTCACCGCCGTGTTTTCCGCGTGTCCCGTTCTGTCGATCTCCGCGAGCGTCAGCCCCTGCAGCGTGCCGACCAGCAGCCGCAGCGCCATGCCGTGCGACACGGCGGCGACCGTCGCGTTCGGGTGCGCCGCGACAACATCGCGCAGCGCGGCGAGCATCCGCTCGCGCACGTCAGCCATCGTCTCCGCGCCGTCTACGCGCCAGCGCGCCGCGTCGGTGTTGAACGCCACGAGCCGCTCGCGGTCGAACCGCGCGAGCCACGCCCACGTCCTGTCCTCCCACGCGCCGACGCCGACCTCGCGCAGGCGCGGGTCGAGCCGCAGCGGGAGGTCATGCACGCGCGCAATGGCGAGCGCGGTGGTTTTTGTGCGCGTCAGGTCGCTCGCGTAGACCGCGTCAAAATGCGTGCGCGTAAAACGCCGCGCGAGCGCCGCGATCTGGCGGTAGCCGTTGTCGGTGACAGTGCTGTCATAGTGCCCGTGGCAGCGGCGGTACAGGTTGCCCTCCGCCTCGGCGTGGCGGATGAGGTAGATGGTGGTCATAGGCTCTCCTTATCCCGTTTTTTTACATTATAAAGGAGATGCCGCATTTTGGCAATCGCCGCGCGGGATTTTCCCGCGCTGTTTCGGGCATACTGCGTCTTGTGGAAAAAGGAGTGTGAACGTAGATGAAGACCAACGCATTTCTGCGCGGGATGGGCGCAGGCATGGTCGCCGGCGCGACGATCGGCGCCATCGCGGCGATGAAGCGCGACACCATGCGGACGGGCGTCGGGCGCGCGATGCAGCACGCGGGCGCCGCGATGGACAACGCGCTCTACGAGCTTTGGCACACGATGCGGTGAAAGGGGCGCAAACGCGCCTCTTTTCCCGAAATTCGTGCTTGACTTTCCGCTTTTCATCGCATATAATGACCGTTGCTGTTCCAAGCGGATATGCAGTGGTATCGAAGCGGTCATAACGAGCACGACTGGAAATCGTGTGTGGGTCAAAAGCCCACCGAGGGTTCGAATCCCTCCCACTGCGCCAAAAAAAGAAGACGGCAAAGCCGTCTTCTTTTTTTGGCGCAGCAACACGGTTCCGCCGCAAATTGGGGATTGCCCAGCCCAGACGGGCATGATACAATAATTACGCTATTTTCGCGGCAAGGAGCGTTCGTTATGATCCACAAAGCGTTGCAGAACCGCTGGACGCGGCTCGTGATCGGGATATTCGGCACGTTCATCAACGCTGCCGGCGTCAACTACTTCATCGTGCCGATGGGTCTTTACAGCGGCGGCATCCTCGGCTTTTGCCAGCTTTTGCGCACGCTGCTCGCGCGGAGCTTCGCGCTGCCGGCGGGGGTGGACGTCGCCGGCGTGCTGTATCTTCTGATGAACGTGCCGCTGCTCGTGCTGGCGTGGCGCGCGCTGGGGCGCACGTTTGTCGCGCGCACGCTGATCTGCACGGTCAGCTCGTCGTTCTTCTACAGCATCCTGACCGCGCCCGCCGTGCCCATTCTGGACGAGCGCCTCGCCTGCTGTCTGGTGGGCGGCATCATCGCGGGCTTCGGGCTGGGGCTGACGCTGACCTGCGGCTGCTCGAGCGGCGGGCTGGACATCCTGGGGCTGTGGCTGACGAAGCGCGGCAGCCGCTTCACCGTCGGGCGCTTCTCCATGGGCTTCAATGCCGCGCTGTACCTGCTCTGCGCGCTGCTGTTCGACCTGCCCACGGCGCTCTACTCGCTCATTTACAACATCCTCTCGATGTTCATGGTCGACCGCGCGCATCAGCAGGGCATCAACGTGCAGGTGTTCATCTTCACCCGCGAGGAGGACAGCGAGCTCCCGCGCCACATCATGCAGGGGCTGGGGCGCGGCGTGACCTATTGGGAGGGCATGGGCGCCTACACCGGCAAGCCCATCCGCGTCATCTGCGTCGCCGTGTCCAAGTTCGAGGAGGAGGATCTGCGCCGCATCGTGCTGGAGATGGACCCCCATGCGTTTTTTATCGTCCACGAGGGCGTGCGCATCGAGGGCAACTTCATCCGCAAGATATCGTGAGCGATGGAGACGCACGAGCTCAAGGTCATCGCTCGCATCGAGAGCGATTTCAAGACCAAATTCGGCGTCCCGCGGCAGAGCGGACTGGTGCCGGAGCTGACGGCGCGCGTCGTGTTCGAGCCGGAGTACCGAAACCCCGACGCGCTGCGCGGCATCGAGGGCTTCGACCGCCTCTGGCTCATCTGGCGGTTCTCGGAGACCGCGCGGGAGGAGTGGCGTCCCACGGTGCGCCCGCCGAGGCTCGGCGGCAACGCGCGCATGGGCGGGTTCGCCACGCGCTCGCCGTTCCGTCCGAACCCGCTGGGGCTGTCGTGCGTGACGCTCGCGCGCGTG
>JAFSZQ010000151.1 GCA_017458885.1 Oscillospiraceae bacterium | reverse complement strand
CCCCAGCGCCTCCGCGACCTGCCCGTAGGTCGCGACGCTGCCGCGCGGTATCAGCTTCACCGCCTCATACACCTTGTCGAACGTCGTCATGCCGCTTCTCCTTTTTTGACCAGTATAGCACGGTCTTCGCGGAAAGGGAAGCCTTTTTCGCTTGCCACCTGCCGCGTCCCGTGCTACAATGACCTCGCTATGAAAAAGAGACGATCTTGCGCGCTGCTGCTCGCGGCGGTATGCGCCCTCTCCCTCGCCGTTCCCTGCGCGGCGGCGTGTTACGAGGCGTTCGACCGCCCCGATACGGCGTTCGCGGACATGGTCTACACCGGCGTGGATACCGCCGCCGTGGATGCGTTCTGCGAGCGCTTCGCGCGCGACCCCGCCGGAGAGTACGACGCGCTGCTCGCGCTCTATGACGAGGTCTACACGCAAAACGAGCTGGCGTACATCGCGATGTGCGAACACGCCGGAGACGAGGCGCGGAGCGCCGAGAGCGAGCGCGCGGCAAATGATTTTGCCTACGCCTCCGACCGGCTGTGCCTCGCGATCAGCGAGGCGCTGGACGGCGAACACGGCGGCGCGCTGCGCGCGCGGATGCCGGACGGCGAGGCGGACGCGTTTTCCGGCTATGAGGCGGCGGACGACGGGACGCTGGACGGCTATTCGACGGAAAACGCGCTCGTTCAGGAGTACTACCGCCTGCCCGACGACGACGCGTTCGCGGACGCGGCGGCGGACGTCTATCTGCGCCTCGCGGCGCTGCGGCGGGAGCAGGCGGCGGACGCGGGCTGGGACAGCTGCGCCGACTACGCCTACGCCTCGCAGTACGCGCGGGAGTACGATCCCGCCGACGCGCGGGCGCTGCACCGCGCCGTGAAATCCCGCCTCGCGCCGCTGTATGTCCGCTGCGAACGCATCCTCGCGCGGCGGGAGACGCCGTGGGACGACGAGGACGTGCCCTCCGGCGCGGAGATCCTCGACGCATTACAAGCACACATGGGAAGCGTCTCGCCGGAGCTGACCGAGGCGCTGGACTACCTGCGCCGCAACGGGCTTTTCCGCGTCGGCGGCGACGATGCGCTGTACGACACGGGCTTCACCGTATCGCTGCCCGCCTACCGCGCTGTGTTCCTGTTCAACAAGGTCTCGACGCGCTTCGACGCGTTTTCGTCCACCGCGCACGAGTTCGGGCACTTCAACGCCGCGTACCACGACCCGACGCCGGTGCTCTACCAGTACCCGAACGCCGACGTCAGCGAGCTGCAGGCGCAGGGGCTGGAGCTGCTGTTCCTCCCCGCCTTGCAGGAGATTTTGGCGGGCGGCGACGCGAACGCGCGGGACTACGTCGCGCTCTACGCGCTGACGCGGATGCTTTCGAGCGTGATCGACGGCTGCCTCTACGACGAGTTCGAGCAGACGGTCTACGCCAGCCCCGGCCTGACGGCGGACGAGCTGTTCGCGCTGGAGCGGCGGCTGTATCGGGCGTACGGGCTGGACGCGGTCTACGACGAGGAGCCGTTTTGGGGGTATATCCCCCACCGGTTCGACCAGCCTTTCTACTACATCTCCTACGCGGCGTCCGCGCTGCCCGCGCTCGACCTGTGGCTCCGCTCGCGGGAAGACTACGCCGCGGCGGTGGATGCGTACCTCGCGGTTTCCGCCGCGCGGACGGACGCGTGGTTCCTCGACGTGCTCCGCGAGGGCGGACTGTGCGACGTGACCGACGCGCAAGCGGTCGCGCGCCTCGCCCGCGCGCTGGAGCGCGAGACCGGCGCGCTGCTGGGGCGGCGGTGCGACGGCTATGGATGGGCGCTCGGCGGCGCGGCGGTGGTCGTGGCGGGCTGTTGTGCTGTGTTGTGGGTGCGAAAGAGGCTCCCTCGGAGAGGGAGCTGTCACGCAAAGCGTGACTGAGGGAGGCAAAAAGAGAAAGACGCCAAAGGCGTCTTTCTCTTTTCAAAAGTTTACTTCAGCTCGACCTAGCCGCCGGCCTCTTCGACCTGCTTCTTCATCTCCTCGGCCTCGTCCTTGCCGACGCCTTCCTTCAGGGTCTTCGGCGCGCCCTCGACGAACGCCTTCGCCTCGGCGAGGCCCAGGCCGGTGATCTCGCGGACGACCTTGATGACCTTGATCTTCGCGGCGGCGTCGAAGCTCGCGAGCACGACGTCGAAGTCGGTCTTCTCCTCCGCGGCGGCAGCGGCGCCGGCGCCCGCGGCGGGAGCCGCCATCGCGGCGGCGGAAACGCCAAACTCTTCCTCGAGCGCGTGGACGAGCTCGGAGAGCTCCAGAACGGTCAAACCCTTGATCTCCTCGATCATAGCAGTCACTTTCTCAGACATTGGTATGTTCCTCCTGATCAGATTTTTTTATTTTGATTGGTGTTGGGAACTGTGCCGCTCACTCGGCGGCGGGGGCAGCTTCCTCGGCGGGAGCCTCCGCGGGCGCCTCTTCAGGCGCGGGAGCCTCGGCAGGGGCCGCCTCTTCAGCGGGAGCCGCTTCCTCGGCGGGCGCGGACGCCTCGGCGGGCGCGCCGCCCTTTTCGGCGATCTGCTTGAGCACGACCGCGAGCCCCGTGATGGGCGCGAGCATCGTGCCGAGCACCTGCGCGCGCAGGACGGGCAGCGCCGGGATCGCGGCGAGGGACCTGACGGTCGCGAGGTCGATGACCTTGCCTTCCATGAAGCCGCCCTTGATCTCGAATTTGCCCTCGAGCTTCTTGGCGAAGTCGGCGATGACGCGGGCGGGAGCCACGGGGTCGGACGCGATGGCAAGCGACGTGGTACCGTTGAGCTGATCGTCCAGCGCCTCCAGCCCGACGTTGTTGAACGCGCGGCGGAGCATGGTGTTCTTGATGACAGCATACTCGACCTCGTTCTCGCGGCAAGCCTTGCGGAGCTCGGTGTCTTCAGCCACGGTGATGCCCTTGTAATCGACGATGACGCCTGCCGCGGCGCTCTTGAGCTTTTCGCTCAAGCTCTCCACGATCGCCTGCTTTTCGGACAGGACTTTTGCGTTAGGCATACTGGGTTTCACCTCCGTTAGAATACATTGCGTTCAAAAGAAAACCGTCCTTATGCCAAGACATAAGGACGGTGTGAGCAATCGAAAACATTGCCGTCCTCGGCAGGACTTACGCGGCGAGCCGCACCTGCTGTCTTTGGAACGCGTTGCTATTATATTTACGCTTGACGCGCTTGTCAAGCACAAATATTTAGATTTTCGCGGTCGCCATCTTGACGCCGGGGCCCATCGTGGACGCGACGACGCAGGACTTGATATACTGGCCCTTTGCGGCGGCGGGCTTCGCCTTGAGGATGGCGCCCATCAGCGCGTCGAAGTTCTCGGTCAGCTTCTCGGGGCCGAACGAGACCTTGCCGATGGGGCAGTGGATGATGTTGGTCTTGTCGAGACGGTACTCGACCTTGCCCGCCTTGGACTCCTGCACCGCCTTCGCCACGTCGGGCGTGACCGTGCCCGCCTTCGGGGACGGCATCAGACCCTTGGGGCCGAGCACCTTACCGAGACGGCCCACGACGCCCATCATATCGGGCGAGGCGATGACGACGTCGAAATCGAACCAGTTTTCCTTCTGGATCTTCTCAACGAGATCCATCTCGCCGACGTAGTCCGCGCCGGCTTCCTTGGCGGCGTCCGCCTTGTCGCCCTTGGCGAAGACGAGGACGCGGGCGGTCTTGCCCGTGCCGTTGGGCAGCACGATCGCGCCGCGCACCTGCTGGTCGGCGTGGCGGGAGTCGACGCCGAGCTTGACGTGCAGCTCCACCGTCTCGTCGAACTTCGCCGAGGCGGTCTTGCAGATCAGCCCGAAGCCTTCCGCCGGCTCATACTGGGCGTTCTTGTCGATCTGCTTCGCGGCGTCCTGATACTTTTTACCTCTAAACATGGTCCTGCCCCCCTTACTCTTCGACCGTGACGCCCATCGAGCGCGCGGTGCCCGCGATCATGCTCATGGCCGCCTCGAGGCTGCCGGCGTTGAGGTCGCGCATCTTGAGCTCGGCGATCTTCTGGACGGACGCCTTGGAGATCTTGGCGACCTTCTCCTTGTTGGGCACGCCGGACGCCTTCTCGTTGTTGCACTCCTTCTTGATGAGGACCGCGGCGGGGGGCGTCTTGGTGATGAAGCTGAAGGAACGGTCGGCGTACACGGTGATGACGACGGGGATGATGAGACCCATGT
>JAFSZQ010000150.1 GCA_017458885.1 Oscillospiraceae bacterium | reverse complement strand
TGCCCGATGCGCCCGACGTGCCCGACGCCGCGGCAGCCGCCGCGGCGGTCTGGCGATCCGCGCGCTTGTTCGCCTCGCGCGTGGCGTCGCAGCTTCCGTTTCCGCTGAAGTGGTGCGCCGGCACGCAGCTCCGGTTTTCCGTTCCTATCATAACATCCATCCTTTCAGGTATCGAAATACGCCGCCGTCGGCGTATAGAAGCAGTGGTCGCCGATGCGGGCGCGGAACTCGCCCACCTCGGTCGGGAACTACGGGCGGCAGTCGGGCGAGTAGGGGTTGAAGAACCACAGCGCCTCGCCCACCTCGGGGATGCGGTTGCCCGCGATCGCCCAGTCGGCGATGTAGTAATGTATCTCGGTGGGGCGCATATTGTATATGTTCTGCGGGTTGTAGACGCCGCCCACCACGTCCGCCGCGCAGACGAACTGCCCGGGCTGCAGGATGATGTTGCGGATGCTCCCCTGCCCGACGCGGGCGTACTCGCCGCCCGCCGCCTCCACGCGGTTCATCACGACGCCCGCCACCGCCTTCATGCCGTTGTCCCCCTCGCCGCCAGCCTCGCACTCGATCAATCTTGCGAGAAGCTCGCGGTCGGAAAACGCCATCGTCTCACCTCCTCCGTCTCTCGCGCCATTCTATGGCGGACGCGCGCGCGGGGTGCGAAAATCCACAGTGGTATTTTCCGTTTGCCTGTGCTATACTGTATTGGTAAAAATTTGCGCGGAAAGGGCGTAACCTATGAGCCTGCTTCATTCCATCCTGCTCGGGATCATTCAGGGCGTGACGGAGTTTTTGCCGATCTCCAGCTCGGGACACCTCGCCATCGCGGAGCACCTGCTCGGCATGGAGGGCGCGGCGGAGATCCCGGCGTTTTTCGACGTGCTGCTCCACCTCGGCACGCTCGTCGCCGTGTTCGCCGCCTACTGGGGCGAGATCGCGGAGATCGTGCGGGAGTTCTTCCGCGGCTGCGGCGACCTCGCGCGCGGCACGACGCCCAAGCGCGTGCCGCCCGCGCGGCGGATGATCCTGCTGATCGTCGCCGGCACGATGCCGCTGCTGCTCGTCCTGCCCGTGAAGGACAAGGTCGAGGCGCTGTCGGAGAACCTGCTCTTCATCGGCGGCGCGCTGCTGTTCACGGGCGCGCTGCTCTTCTTGAGCGACCGCGCGCGCAAGGGCGGCAAGACCGAGAAGAACGCGCGCCTCGCGGACGCGCTGCTCGTCGGCGCGGCGCAGGCGGTCGCGACCTGCCCGGGCGTCTCCCGCTCCGGCATGACCATCTCGGCAGGCTGCTTTCTGGGCTTTGAGCGCCGCTTCGCCGTGCGCTATTCGTTCCTGCTCTCCATCCCCGCCATCCTCGGCGCGAACCTTCTCGCGCTCAAGGACGCGCTGGAGACGGGCGTCGCCTGGGGCGACGTGCCGGTATACCTCGCGGGCGTCGCCGTCGCCGCGGCGGTGGGCTACGCCTGCATCCGCCTGCTGCGCTACATCGCGGACAAGGGGCGCTTCGGCGTTTTCGCGTACTACTGCTGGGCGGTCGGCGCGCTGGTGCTCGCGCTCACCCTGACCCGCTGACGAAAGGACATGCTATGGCAACACAGAAGAAAACCACGAAAAAGAGCGCCGCCGCGCCGCGCAAGACGACGTCGCGCGGCAGCGCGCGCAAACCGAAAAAGCAGCCCGTCCGCCGCGAGGTCGGCGGCGCGGTCTGCCTGCTGCTAGCGCTGTTTGTCGGCATCGGCTACTTTCAGCACGAGGCGATCTTCCTCCGCTGGCTCTACGACGGCTGGCGCGGCCTGACGGGCTGGGGCTGGTACGCCGCGCTGCCCGCGCTGCTGCTGTGCTCGTACATCTTGCTGTTCCACCGCGCGCGCCCCGTGGCGTCGCACCTCGTCTGCGCGCTGGCGCTGCCCGTGCTGATCGGCGCGCTGACGCACATCGGCGTGGACGCCGACGCGCCGGAGGCGGGCGCGGGCGCGATCCGCGCGCTGTGGAACGGCGGCGTCGCGCTCGAGAGCGGCGGCGTGCTGTCCGGCGGCCTCGCCGTCGGCTTCACGGCGGTGGTCGGCAAGGTCGGCGCGCTGGTCGTGTTCGCCGTCGCGCTCGCCGCGTGTCTGATGGGCGCGCTGCGGCTGACGCCCGCCGCCATCGTGGACGCGGTCAAAAGCTACGAGCCGGCGCCCTACGACGAGCCGGAGGAGCCGCCCGCAAGGGCCGCCGTCCGCCCCGTGACGCCGGAGAAGCCCCGCGCGAGCATCGACATCCCGCTCGACGACCCCGCGCCGCGCCGGAAAAAGCCCAATCCCCTGCTCGGCGGCGTGAAGGGCGGGTTCTTTGCCAAAAAAGCCGACCACATCCGCACGCCGGACGAGCTGCTGACCGACGCGCCCGCGGACGAGCCGGAGGTCGTCATCGCCGCCGCGCCGAGCGCCGCGGCGAGCGCGGAGCCGCCGAAGCTCGATCCCATCGCGCCGCCCGAGCCGATGCCGGACAAGCTCGACCGCGCCGAGGTGCGGCAGGCGACCGCCGAGGTCACGGCGGAGATCGAGGCGGCGGAGGCGGTGACGCCCGAATACCGCTACCCGCCCATCACGCTGCTCGAGGCGGGCGCGGGCGGCAACGCGGAAGCCGCGGGCGCGGAGCTGCGCGAAAACTCCCGCCGCCTCGCGGAGACCATCCGCAGCTTCGGCGTGGACGCCGCCGCCGGCGACGTGATCCGCGGCCCCAGCGTCACGCGCTACGAGTTCACGCTCGAGCAGGGCGTGAAGCTCTCGAAGCTCACCAATTTACAGGACGACATCGCCCTCGCGCTCGGCGCGACGGGCGTGCGCATCGCGCCCATCCCCGACAAGAGCTCCGTCGTCGGCATCGAGGTGCCGAACCGGCTCGTCACGCCCGTGCACATCCGCGACGTGCTGGAGACGCGCGCGTTCACGGAGCACCGCTCGAACGTCGCTTTCGCCGTTGGCAAGGACATCAACGGCAGTCCCATCGTGGGCGACATCGCGCGCTTCCCGCACGTCCTGATCGCGGGCACGACCGGCTCCGGCAAGTCGGTGTGCACGAACTCGCTGATCGTCTCGATGCTCTACAAGTCCACGCCCGAGGACGTGCGCTTCATCATGGTCGATCCGAAGATGGTGGAGCTTGCGCCCTACAACGGCATCCCGCACCTGCTGATCCCCGTCGTCACTGACCCGAAGAAGGCGGCGGGCGCGCTGCAGTGGGCGGTGTACGAGATGATGAAGCGGTACCAGATCTTCTCGAACCACGGCGTGAAAGACCTCGCCTCCTACAACGCGCTCGCGGAGAGCGACAGCGAGCTGCGGCACTACCCGACGGTGGTCGTCGTCATCGACGAGCTCGCCGACCTGATGCTCGTCGCGGCGAAGGAGGTCGAGGAGTCGATCTGCCGCGTGGCGCAGATGGGCCGCGCGGCGGGGATGCACCTCGTCATCGCGACCCAGCGCCCGAGCGCCGACGTCATCACGGGGCTGATGAAAGCGAACATCCCGAGCCGCATCGCGTTCGCGGTCGCGTCGTCGCTCGAATCGCGCATCATCCTCGACAACGCGGGCGCGGAAAAGCTCGTCGGCAAGGGCGATATGCTCTACGCGCCGCTCGGCGAGGGCAAGCCCCGCCGCGTGCAGGGCTGTTTCATCTCCGCGGACGAGATCGAGCGCGTGGTCGCGTTCGTCAAGGAGCACGGCGAGGCGAGCTACGACGCGGACGTGATCGACAAGATCGAGCAGAGCGTCGCGGAGAAGGAGCGCGGCAAGGGCGCCGCGCCCGCCGAGGAGACGGGCGAGAGCGACGCCGACGAGCTGCTCGACGCCGCCATCGAGGTCGTGCTCGAAACGGGTCAGGCGTCCACGTCGCTGCTGCAGCGGCGGCTGAAGCTCGGCTACTCCCGCGCGGCGCGCATCGTCGATCAGATGGAGCAGCGCGGCGTCGTGGGGCCGTTCGAGGGCTCGAAGCCGCGCCAACTGCTCATCACCAAGGAGCAGTGGCAGGAGCTGAAGATGAAGGGTCAGCAGCCGGAGGAGGCGGCCCCGCCGGAGGACGAGACATGAAGGTCATGGCGATCGACTATGGCGACGCGCACACGGGCGTCGCGGTCTCCGACCGGACGGGAACGCTCTGCGGCTACTCGACCGTCGTGACGGCGTACACGCCGGAAGCGGTATTGAAGCGGCTGCAAGCCGTCGTCGCGGAGCACGAGGTCACGGAGCTGGTCTTGGGGCACCCGATCAACATGGACGGCACGCGCGGTGTACGCGCGGAAAAGGCGGAGGCGTTCGCGGAGCAGCTCCGCGCGGCGACGGGCCTGCCCGTGACGCTTTGGGACGAGCGGCGCACGACCATCGACGCGCACAACATCCTCGCCGCGAACGGCAAGCGCGCGAAGGAGCGCAAAAAGACCGTGGACGCGGTCGCCGCGGCGCTGCTGCTGGAGGGGTATCTGACGTATAAAAAGAAGAACGGCGGTTAGCCGTTCTTCTTTCTATAAAGGCTCCCTCTTAGGGGGAGCCTTCTTCGTCGCTGTTTTCCTCCGGTTCGTCGTCCGCCTGTTCCATATACGACTCCTCCGCCATGCGTTCCGCGCGGATCAGCGCCTTTTTCGCGACGCCGTAATTTTGGTGCGCCATTGCCGCGAGCGCCTGCTCCGACCCGTCCACCATAATGTGATAGAGCTTTTTGTAATCGACATATTCACATCTCCTTCCAGTATAAACAATATTGCCTATAACGGAAAAGACCTATTATAGGCAATAATAGTAGCAAGTCAAGAGGGAGGAGGTGCCGCCGATGATTTCCTATGCTCCGTTATGGGAGACGATGAAGCGCAAAGACGCTTCGACCTATACGCTGCAAGTCAAAGGCGGCATCAGCAGCTCGACGATCCGCCGGTTGAGAGCCGGAGAGTCTGTATCGACCAATACGCTGGATGCGCTGTGTGAAATTTTGGATTGCGAGCTGCAGGATATTCTTGTTTATGAAAAAAGTCAGCCGGACGGCTGACTTTTTTCGTCGCTGTTATCAGTTTCGTCCGCGTTCCCGCAGCGCCTTTGCCGCCGTGCGCACCCACTCCTGCCGCAGCGCGGCGCTCGCGCCGACGTAGACGGCGCAGCCCGCCGCGCCCACGAGCACGCACTTGATCACCAGCATCGGCTTGCTCTCCGCGCCGCTGACCAGCAGCGCGTGCCCGCCGTAGAGCACGGCGGCCATCGCCGCCGTCGCCGCAACGCCCTTCGCGAGCGGCGCAAAGCGCGGCGCGCCGCTCGCGCGGAACAGCAGCGCCGCCATCGCCGCCGCGCCGAGCGTCAGCG
>JAFSZQ010000149.1 GCA_017458885.1 Oscillospiraceae bacterium | reverse complement strand
CTCGCGGCCGATGATGCGGCCCTTCATCTCGTCATTGGGCAGGGGAACCACACTGACGGTGATCTCGGCGGAGTGATCCGCGGCGCAGCGTTGGATGGCGGTGGCGATGATCTCGCGGGCGCGGGTGTCGGCCTCGTCCTTGGCGCGCTGCTCCAGCTCCTTGATCTTGAGCGCGGTCTCGTGCGTCACTTCGCTCTCGACCTGCTCGATGAGGTACTGCTTCGCCTCCTCGGCGGTGAAACCGGAGATGCGCTCGAGCATCTCGGTCTGGCTGCGCTTGATGATCTTGATCTCCTCGTTCTCCTTGTCGAGCGCGGCGTGCTTCTGGGCGAGGGCTTCCTCTTTCTTTTCGAGCGTCTCGGTCTTTTTGTCGATGTTCTCTTCTTTCTGCTGCAGCCGGCGTTCCTGCTTCGTCAGGTCGGCGCGGCGCTCCTTGTTCTCCTTCTCGGCTTCGTTGCGCACCCGCATGATCTCTTCCTTCGCCTCGAGCAGCATTTCCTTGCTCTTGCTCTCGGCGCGCTTGTGCGCGTCATTTTCGATCTGCAGGGCTTTTTGTTCGGCGTCTGCAATGGCCAGCTCAGCTTTTTGTTCCGCCTTTTTTCTGATCCAAATGCCGAGAAGGACGCCCAAGGCCAACAGAACGACGACCCCGGCCGCCAGCAGGGCGGGGGGTATCATAATGGGGCTCATGGCTTCCTCCTTTTCGTTTGCGCTGTGTATAAAATGGGTGTTTTGGGTTCTTGGAGGGGAAGTCCCCTTATACTCCCCCTAAAAATCCAGAATATAGTTTACTCGGTCGGCGGGGCGGTGTCAAGAAAAAAACTTCAAAAAAAGCGTCAAACGGATGTTGCATTTCGAAAAAAGTTGTGTTATACTGGCGTCGAAAACGAAATTTGGGAGGTCGAAGACACCATGAGCAAACGAGCGGAAATGCAGCAGCGCGTCTATCAGTATATCCTCGTCTACATCGCCGAGCACGGCTATGCGCCCTCGGTGCGCGACATCTGCGACGCCGTGGGGCTGAAGTCGCCCTCGACCGTCCATTTTCACCTGAAGAACCTCGCGGAGCTGGGCTACATCGAAAAGGGCGCGTTCAAGGGGCGCGCCATCGTGCCGGTCGACCGCGACGCGCCGAAAAAAGCCGCGTCGTCCGCGCGCGCGAAGGTCGTCGCGTTTCCGGCGGCGGACGCTCCGGCGAAGCGGGTGCCGATCGTCGGCAGCGTGGCGGCGGGCAGCCCGATCCTGGCGCAGGAGTGCATCGAGGACTATCTGACCTTCGACGCCGGCGGGCGCGACGGGGAGTATTTTGCGCTGCGCGTGCGCGGCGAGTCGATGCTCGGCGTGGGCATCCTGCCGGACGACCTCGTGGTCGTGCACCAGCAGTCCACGGCGCACAACGGGGAGATCGTGGTCGCGCTGCTCGGGGACGAGGCGACGGTGAAGACCTTCAGCCGCAAGGACGGGCAGATCTGGCTGCTCCCCGCGAACCCCGACTACCAGCCCATCGACGGCACGGAGTGCTCGATCCTGGGCAAGGTCGTCGCCGTGGTGAGGCAGTATTGAGGGGGTTTTCTGACACCATTTTTTCTCTTTTCTTGAAAGAGAAAAAACGGTTTCAGACTTCCAAAAAAGAGAAAACGCTTTTGGGCAAGTGCCGCGAAAGCGTTTTTCTTTTTTGTGAAAACGATACGCTGTTTCCCGATGAGGAATTGGTTTCGCCACGATTGCCGCCTCCGGCGGCGCGATGTTCCCGCGTGTCCGACTGCCTGCGTCGCTCCGTTTAGAGACGCAACCACATTTTGCAACAACGTCGAATAAGGGGTAGCAAATGCTGACCCGTACGGGCAAAACAGCGTCGTGTAGGCACGAAACCCCACAAAATTATAAGAAATGTTGCCGACAGGCGTTTTCTCTCTTTGGCGGGCGACACCGTTTCTCTCTTTCAAGAAAAGAGAGAAATGGGGTCGCAAACCGTTCTTATTCTTCCACCCATTGGAACCCCCACCGCTCCAGCGCGCGCAGCGGGCGCGTCGCGGTTGGGGAGACGCCGTCGATCAGCCCCGCGGGGGTCAGCACCGAGACGGATTTGAACGCGATGGGCAGGAGCGGCGTTTCCGCCGCGAGCCGCTCACAGAGCGCGGCGGCAGTCGCCTCGCTCTCGTCCGCGAGAAACGCGGCGAGCGCCGCGTCGGTCGCGGCGTCGGCGTAGCCGCCGTAGTTCAGCGCGCCGCCGGCGCCGATCAGCGGCGCGAGGTTCCAGTCGGCGGTGAGCCGCACCTCGCCGAGCCACAGGTCAAAGCGCCGGTTTTTCAGCGCGTCCAGATACTCCGCCCACGGCAGGGCGACGGGCGTGACGGAGAGATACGATTTGGTCAGCGCCTGCGCGAGATAGTCCGCGAGCGCGGTCTTGAAGGTGTTTTCCTCGTTCACCAGCAGCGTCAGCTCCAGCGGCGCGTCCGACGTGGGCGCTTTCGCGCCGGACGGACGGCGCGCCTCGAGCGCCGCGGCGTAGGCGTCGGGCGCGTATGCCGCCTCCAGCGCCGCGGGATAGAGCGGCGAGGCGGGGGAGATGGGGAACTGCGCGGCGCGCGCGTGACCGGCGAGCAGCGTCGCCGCGACCGTTTCGCGGTCGAGCGCCGCGCCCATCGCGGCGCGGAGCGTTTTGTCCGCGAGCGCGGCGCTGCGCGTGTTGAACCCGAGAAAGAGCAGCGCCGTCGTGTCCGCGTCGTCCAGCGCGACGCCGCCGAGCGACGCGGCGGGCGTGTCGCCGAGCAGGTCGGCGGTGAGCAGATGCGCGCGCCGCGCGGAGAAGAGATAGACCGCCGTGTCGGCGTCCTTGGCGGGGGAGAGCGCGATGCGCTCCGGCAAGCCGCCGCCGTCGCCCCACCAGCTCTCGCTGCGCGCGAGGTACGCGCCGCCCTCGCCGGAGACGAAGCGGTACGCCCCCGTGCCGAGCGGCACGGCGTCCTTTTCGGTGCCGGACTTGACGATGGGGATGTCGAGCAGCGCGGGCAGGGCGCTGTCCGCGCGCAGGAGCGTGACGACGAACGCCTCGCGGCTGACGCGCATGGCGACGATGTTCGCAAACCGCGCCGCGTAGCGTTCCGACGCCTTCGCACGGCGATACGCCGCGAGCACGTCGGCGGCGGTGAGCGGCGAGCCGTCCGAGAACGCCGCGTCCCCGCGCAGGGCGAAGGTGTACGTCAGCCCATTCGCGCTGACGGCGTAGGACGCGCAGAGCGCGTTCTCCGCGGAAAAGCCCTCGTCCAGCGCGAACAGCCCCTCGTAGAGCAGCGAGCCGACGACCTGCTGCACGCCGTCGGAGCAGGCGATGGGGTCGAGCGTCTGGCTGCTGAGATAGGGCAGCGTAAAGACCGGTTCCTCCGCCGCGGAGTCGGGGGCGGAGACGTCCGGCTCCGAAACCTCCCAGAAAGCCTCCGGCTCGGCGGGCTCCGGCGCGAGACAGCCGGCGAGCGGCAGGCACAGCGCGCACACGAGCGCGAGCGACAACAGGCGCCTCATATGTTCTCCAGCGCGATGACCGCGAGCTGTCCGCCGCGCCGCGCGCCGAGGCGGCGGTGCGACCAGTAGCGTTCGGGCCTGCACATCGTGCAGTCGGGATGCACCGCGACGTTGCGCGGGTCGAGCCCGCCGCGCAGCAGCCACAGGCGGTTGATCTGCTTGAGGTCGACGTGGTACTTGCCGCCCTCCGCCTTCGTGATGAAGCGGTCGGCGCTCTCGGACAGCTCGGCGCGGATGGCGTCGGGCACGTCGCGGTCGGTCTTGAAGCAGCACGCGCCGATGGACGGGCCGATGGCGGCGCGGATGGTCATGGGGTCGGCGCCGTAGGCGCTCATCATCGCGACGAGCGCCTTGAGCGCGATGCCCGCCGCCGTCCCGCGCCAGCCGGCGTGCAGCGCGCCGACGCAGCGGCAGGTGGGGTCGTAGAGCAGGATCGTGCAGCAGTCGGCGCTGTAGACGACGAGCGGGAGATCCGGCACGTCGGTGAGCATCCCGTCCGCGTCGGCGGGGCGCTCGTCGTAGAGCAGCCTGCCCGCGTCCGAAGCGCGGATGAAGCGGATGTGGTCGCCGTGCACCTGGCGGCAGCCGACGGCGCGGGACAGATCGAGCCCCGTCGCCGCGCCGAGCAGACGGTAGTTTTCGCGGACGTTTTCGACGCTGTCGCCGGTGCGCTCGAAGAAGTTGAGCGAGTCGAACGGCGCGGGGCTGACCCCGCCGAGCCGCGTGGTGAACGCATGGCGAACGCCGCCGACGGCGGAGATGCAGTCGGCGGTGTCGAATATCAATCCGTTGTGGGCGTGTTCGGTGAACATGGTCAGCGGCCGCAGCACTGCTGGTACTTCTTCCCGCTCCCGCAGGGGCAGGGGTCGTTGCGCCCGATCTTCTGCACCTTGCGCGGCTGCTTCTTCACCGTGCCGTCGCCGGCGGTCGTGGCGTTGATGCCCTCCGCCACGCGCTCGCGCTTGACCTCCGCCTGCGTCTGCACGCGCGCGGAGAATATCCTGCGCACCGTGTCGTTCTGGATCGCGGCGATCAGCTCCTCGAACATATCGAGCGACACGCGCTTGTACTCGTCCACGGGGTTCTTGTTGCCGTACGCCTGCAGACCGATGCTCTGGCGCAGCTCCTGCATGGCGTCGATGTGGTCCATCCAGTACTCGTCCACCACGCGCAGCATCACCACGCGCTCCAGCTCGCGCATGATGGGGGAGCCGAGCGCCTCCTCCTTGGCGTTGTAGAACCGCTCGGACGCCTCGACGAGCTGATCCGTCAGCTCGTCGGACGAGAGATTTGCCAGCGCGTCCGCGTTCACCGCGCCGCGCGGAAAATACATCCCCTCGCACGCCTTGAGCGCGTCGGCGGCGGTCTCCGCCGAGGCGACCTCGCTTGCGATGCCGGAGCGGATGAAGCCGAACACGGTCTCCTTGACGTCCAGCCCGTCGAGCACCTGCTTGCGCTGGCTGTAGATGATCTCGCGCTGCTTGTTCATCACGTCGTCGTACTCGAGGACGGATTTGCGCGACTGGAAGTTGCGGGACTCCACGCTCGTCTGCGCGTTCTCGATGGATTTGGAGAGCATCTTCGCGTCGATGGGCGTGTCCTCGTCCATGTCGAGGCGGTCCATCAGCGCGGTGATGCGATCGCCGCCGAAGAGGCGCATCAGGTCGTCGTCGAGCGAGAGATAGAACCGCGTCTCGCCCGGGTCGCCCTGACGGCCCGCGCGTCCGCGAAGCTGGTTGTCGATGCGGCGGGAGTCGTGGCGCTCGGTGCCGACGATGAACAGCCCGCCCGCCGCGCGCACCTGCTCCGCCTCGCCCGCGATCTCGGCGCGATGCTTCTCCAGCGCCTCCGCGAACAGTTTACGCGCGGACAGTATCTCCTCATCGTCCGTATCCGCGTAGCCGGTCGCCTCGGCGATCAGCTCGTCGTCCATGCCCGCCTTGCGCAGGTCGTTGCGCGCCATGTACTCGGCATTGCCGCCGAGCATAATGTCCGTGCCGCGGCCCGCCATGTTGGTCGCGACCGTCACCGCGCCGAGCTTGCCCGCCTGCGCGACGATCTCCGCCTCCTTCTCGTGGTTCTTCGCGTTGAGCAGGTTGTGCTTGATGCCCTCGCGCTGGAGGAGGTAGGAGAGCTTTTCGTTCTTCTCGATGGACACCGTGCCGACCAGCACCGGCTGCCCCTTCTCGTGGCACGCCTTGATCTGTTGGATGACCGCGCGGTATTTCGCGTCCTCGGTCTTGTAGACGACGTCGGGGTCGTCCTTGCGCGCGAGCGGGCGGTT
>JAFSZQ010000148.1 GCA_017458885.1 Oscillospiraceae bacterium | reverse complement strand
TCGCTGGCGAACCGGATCTCCTCCTCGGCGGAGAGCAGCGAGACCTTGCCGATCTCCTTGAGGTACATTCGCACGGGATCGTCGATGGAAAAGCTGTCGATCAGCTCGTTCGGATCGACCAGCTCCTCCTCCTCGACCTCGGGGAGCGCCTCGAGCGGCGGCTCGTCGTTCTCGTCCTCGTTGTCCACCTGATCGGAGCTGATCAGCTCGACGCCGAGCTTTTCCAGCGAGTCGTAGACCTGCTCGACGTGCTCCGGCGCGAGCGTCAGCTCGTCGAGCTGCTCGGTCAGCTCCACGGTGTCCAGCTTTCCGGCAAACTTTGCGCGCGCAAGCAAGTCGCGCAGTTTTTCGTATTCCGCCAGCACGCCGGCGGCGGGAAGGGACTCCAGGAGCGCCTCATCCAGCGGCGGCGCTTTTTCCGCCGGCTCCGCGGGCGGCTCCGCGGCCTTCTTCGACGCCGAAGGCTTTTTCCCGATCTCGACGGGGAACTCCTCGACCTCGCCCGCCTCGGTGAGCAGGCTGTCCGCCTGCGCCTCCAGCTCCTGCGCGTCAAAATCCTTGCCCAGTTCAGTTGCCATCTGTCGTTCCTCCGTCTCTGTCTTTCGTGGTTTTCTGTCTTTTCCGCATCGCCGCCGCGAGCGGGTCTTCCGCGCCCGCGCCGCGCTTGCGTCCCTCTTCCCGTATGATGCGGACGTAGTCGTCCAGCGCCTTTTTCCGCGCGGCCTGACCGGTCGCCTCCGGCTTTTGCAAAATGCCGGTCAGGTGCCCCAGCTCGTCCGCGCTGAACTGCCCGTCCAGCGCGCCGACGCGGATCGCGCCGCGCTCCCGCCGCTGCCGCCAGAGCGCGGTGAACAGCTTGCCCAGCAGCGGCGAGGAGAATTCCTCCTCGGCAAGCGGCGGCTCCGCGCCGAACAGCGCGTCGTCCAGCGCCAGCAGCCGCAGCACGCCCTCCTCGGCGAGCGCCGAGCGCGTGTTCTCGTAGCGCATCGCGCGCTCCTTCGGCTGCGCCGCGGCGGCGGGGCGCAGGTCGCGCTTTTCCTGCTCGCGCCGCGCCCTGCGGCGTTTTCGCGCGTATGCGCGCCCGACCTCGTTTTTCAGCGCCTCCGGCGCGACGCCCGCCGTCTCCGCCGCGCGGCGGGTGTAGATCTCGCGCTCCACCGCGTTCGGCACGTCCGCGAGCAGCTCCGCCGCCGCGGCGGCGTATTCGATGCGCCCCTGGTCGTTCGGGAGGTCGAACCTGCCCGCGAGCTGCGCCATGCGGAAGTCCATGCCGCTGCCGCTGCCGGAGAGCAGGTGCTCGAATGCGTCCGCGCCCTGATATTTGATGAAGTCGTCCGCGTCCTGCTTGACATACTGCCCGTCCACGAGCCGCTTGGGAAGCTCCAGCACGCGGACGTTGAACTCGGTGTCGTTCAGAAGCGCGAGCGCCTTCTGCGTCGCCGCCTTGCCCGCGTCGTCATTGTCGTAGCAGAGGACGAGCTCCTTCGTGTAGCGCGAGAGCAGGTGCAGCTGCTCCTGCGTCAGCGCCGTGCCCATCGACGCGCAGGCGTTGTCGAAGCCCGCCTGATGCAGCATCACGACGTCGATGTTGCCCTCGACGAGCAGGATGCTGCCGCGCTTGCTCTTCTTCGCGAGGTTCAGTCCGTAGAGCACGCGGCGCTTGCTGTATATGGCGGTCTCCGGCGTGTTCATGTACTTTGCGCCCGGGTCGTCCTTGCGGATGATCCGCCCGCCGAAGCCCAGCACGTCGCCACGCACGTCGATGATGGGGAAGATCAGCCGAGCGCGGAACTTGTCATACGCGCCGCCGTTCTTGCCCTTGACCGCGAGCCCCGCCGTGATCAGCTCCGACTGCGTGTAGCCCTTTTCCAGCATTGCCGTCAGCAGGCCGTCCCATTCGTCCGCCGCCGCGCCGAGCCCGAAATTCGTCGCGGTGCGCCGCGAGATCCGCCGCTCGCGCAGGTACGCCATCGCCGCCTCGCCCTTGGGCGAGTGGAGCTGGTCATAGTAGAACCGCGCGGCGTCGCGGTTGAGCGCGAGCAGCCGCGAGCGCAGGCGGTACGCGCCGTCGTCGCGCGTCTCCTCCGGCACGGGGATATTCGCGCGCTTGGCGAGGAAGCGGATCGCGTCGGGGTAGGAGAGGTTCTCGACCTCCATCACGAAATTGACGACGCCGCCGCCCTTTTTGCAGCCGAAGCAGTAGTACATCTGCTGGTCGGGGCGGACGTGGAACGAGGGCGTGCGCTCGCTGTGGAACGGGCAGCAGCCCCAGTATTCGCTGCCGCGCGGCGAGAGCGTCACATAGCTTCCCACGACGTCAACGATGTCGCTGCGCGCGGAAAGCTCGTCCAAAAACCGCTGGTCGAACGCCACGCGCGCCGCCCCCTTTCGTAAGCGATTTCCATCCTATACGCTTATACGCCGGACGCGCTCCGATTCCTCTTTTTTCTTCAAAAAATTTTTGGAAAATTTGACAAGCCGCGCCCGATGCCATATAATTTTGACGACCGGTTCGGGGGGAGGGCGGAGCATGGACATCCAACTGTTTGCCGTGAGGCTCGACCGCCCCCTGACGGCGGAGGAGGCGGACACCCTGCTGCGCGTCATGCCGCCGGAGCGGCGCGAGCGCCTTGCGCGCCTGCCGCGCGAGGAGCTGCGTCACGAGCCGCTGTGCGCCTACGCCCTGCTGTACATGGCGGCGCGCGCGCTGTACGGCTGGAAAACGCTCCCGCGGATCAGCCGCAACCGCTACGGCAAGCCGGAGTTCGCGGAGCATCCCGACGTGCAGTTCAACATCAGCCACACGCGGCACGCCGCGCTCGTGGGGGTGCACGACGAGCCGCTGGGCGTGGACATCGAGAAGCTCCGCCCCGTGAGCGAGCGCACGATGCAGCGCGCCGCCGGCACCGTGTCGCAGCGGGAGTTTTTCGAGAGCTGGGTGCGCAGCGAGGCGCGCATCAAGTACCGCGGCGCGGGGCTGGGCACGCTCCACGGCGGGACGAACGCCGCGGAGCACGGCGAGCGCGTCGTGACCCTCGACGTTTTCCCCGACTACGCCGCCTGCCTCTGCACGCGCTCGGCCGCCCGCGTCGCGCCGGTGCGGACGCTCGTGATACGATAAAAAATCGGAAAAGCAAGGCTTTTCCGATTTTTTCTATTCCTTTATCAGCGCCTCTCCGACCTTGTAGACGTCTCCCGCGCCGACGGTCAGGATCAGGTCGCCCGCCCGCGCGACGCGCCGCAGCTCCTCCGTCGCGCGCGCGAGCGTCGGGCAGTAGACCGCGCCGGGGATCCGGGATGCGAGATCGGCGGACGAGACGCCGAGGTCGTTCTGCTCCCGCGCGGCGTAGATCTCCGCCAGGATCAGCACGTCGGGCAGCTTCAGCTCCTCCACGAACGCATCGAACAGCGCGTGCGTGCGCGAGTAGGTGTGCGGCTGGAAGACGCACACGATGCGCCGGTACGGCAGCGCCTTCGCCATCGTCAGCAGCGCGTGCAGCTCGCCCGGGTGGTGGGCGTAGTCGTCGTAGACCGCCGCGCCGTGGTACTCGCCCTTGCGCTCGAAGCGCCGCCCCGCGCCGCGAAACGTCGCGAGCCCGCGCGCGACCGCCTCGCCGGACAGTCCCAGCAGGTACGCGCCCGACGCCGCGGCGAGCGCGTTCATCACGTTGTGCTCGCCGCCGACATTCAGCGCGACGTGGGCGTAGACCGCGCCGCGCACCACCACGTCGAACGACGGCAGCCCGTCCGTCCACGCGAGGTTTGCCGCGCAGCAATCCGCGGCTTCGTCGCGCAAACTGAACCAGAACACGGGGCGGGGGAAGCCCGCGAGCGTCTCCCGCGCGCCCGCGTCGTCGCGGTTCGCAACGACGAAGCCGCGCTCCGGCACCAGCTCCGCGAAGCGGCGGAACGACCGCTCCACGTCCGCGAGGTCTTTGAAAAAGTCGAGGTGGTCGGCTTCCACGTTCAAAATGACCGCGAGGGTCGGGAAGAAGCTCAAAAACGAGTTGCAGTATTCGCAGCTCTCGGCGATGATCGTGTCGCCGTGCCCGACGCGGTAGCCGCTTTGCAGCAGCTCCAGCGTGCCGCCGATCATCACGGTGGGGTCTTTCTCCGCCGCCATGAAGATATGCGTCGCCATCGAGGTCGTGGTCGTCTTGCCGTGCGTGCCGGCGATGCACAGCGCGTTTTGGTAGCCGCGCATGATCGCGCCCCACGCCTGCGCGCGCTCGAACACGGGGATGCCGCGCGTGACCGCGCCGGAGATCTCGGGGTTGTCGTCGTGGATGGCGGCGGTGCGCACGACGAAGTCGCACTCGCCCAGATTCTCGGCGGCGTGCCCGATGGCGACGGGGATGCCCAGCGCGCGCAGACGCGCCACGGCGGGGCCGTCGTTCGTGTCGCTGCCCTGCACGCGCAGTCCCATGCCGCGCAGCACCTCGGCGAGCGGGCTCATCGACACGCCGCCGATGCCCGCGAGATGGGCGCGCGCGCCCGGGACGAGATAGGTGGAGATGTCCATATTCCAAGTCCTTTCGGGGATTTGCAAATCTCAACGGATATAGTATACTATATCCATTCGGGAAGCGCAATTCTCATTTTCGGGAGAACGCGATGGAAATTCCAAGTTATGTCAACCTAATAACGGCGCACTTCGACGCCGCGGGACGCCGCGCGTACCCCGTGGGCGGCTGCGTGCGCGACGCGCTGCTCGGCAAGACGCCCGACGACTGGGATCTCACCACCGACGCGCCGCCGGAGGAGACGCTCGCGCTGTTCGGCGCCGCGGCGCACCCGACGGGGCTCAGGCACGGCACGGTGACGGTGGTCTCCGAGGGACGGAGCGTCGAGGTCACGACGATGCGGCGCGACGGCGCGTACCGCGACAACCGCCGCCCCGAGCGCGTGACGTTCACCGGCGATCTGGAGTCCGACCTCGCGCGGCGCGATCTCACGGTCAACGCGATGGCGCTCGCGCCCGACGGGACGGTCATCGACCCGTTCGGCGGGCAAAAAGACCTCGAGCATCGCATCCTGCGCTGCGTCGGCGACGCGCGCGATCGCTTCGGCGAGGACGCGCTGCGGATGCTGCGCCTGCTGCGCTTCGCGTCCGTGCTCGGCTTCACGGTCGAGCCGGAGACGGCGGCCGCCGCGCGGGAGAAGCGCGCGCTGCTCGCGAGCGTCGCGGCGGAGCGGGCGTACGCGGAGCTGAACAAGCTGCTGTGCGGCGGGGGCGTGACGGACGCGCTGCTCGCGTTCCCCGACGTGCTGGGCGTCGTGCTGCCGGAGATATTGCCCTGCGTGGGCTTCGACCAGAAAAACCCGCACCACTGCTTCGACGTCTGGGAGCACACGGCGCGGAGCGTCGGCGCGATCGAGCCGCGGCGTGCGCTGCGCTGGACGATGCTCTTCCACGACCTCGGCAAGCCGCGCTGCATGACGGTGGACGCGGACGGCGTGGGGCATTTTTACGGGCACACGGCGATCTCGGCGGAGCTTGCGGAGGGGATCATGGCGCGGCTGCGCTTTGAAAAGGCGCTCGCGGCGAAGGTGCGCGCGCAGCTCGAATGTTTCGACGACGTATTCCCGCCGGAGCGCGCCGCCCTGCACAAGGAGATGGCGAAGCGCGGCAGGGACGTGACCGCCGATCTGCTGCTGACCAAGCGCGCCGACAACGCGGCAAAGGCGCCGGATGGACTGTTGCGCGCGCAAGAGCCGTGGCAAGAGGCGCGAACCATTCTTGACGCGCTCATCGCCGAGGGCGCGTGCTGCGAGCTGTCGGAGCTGGCGGTCAGCGGCGGCGACATGGCGGCGCTCGGCTTTCGCGGCAGGGGTATCGGCGCGGCGCTGCAAAAGCTGCTTGCCGAGGTCGCGGCGGAGAAGCTCGCGAACGAGCGCGGCGCGCTGCTGGCGCGGGCGAGGCGGCTGTACGGCTCGGGCTTCGGAAGCGCGCGGGGCACTTGAAAAACCCCCGCGCATTTGCTAAAATAAACCGTCAATTTTCATTCAGGAGTAGAAACCATGAAGAATTACCTGAAAACACACTGCCTGCTCGCGGCGCTGGCGCTGCTGGGCGTGCTCTCGTCGCTCGTGCCGATCTCGGCGCGCGTCCGCGCGGAGGAGGGCAGCAAGCGGTACGACCTGCTCCTCAGCTACAGCAGCCTGCAGGCGATGGCGGCGCAGTCGGCGTACAGCGAGGGCGAGTGGCTGGATCTGTTCCGCTCGTGGGGCGTGGACAAGATGGTGCTGGGCGAGTACTCCGTCCGGCGGATGTCGTCCAACGCGCTCGTGCCCATCTACGGCGGGAGCGTGCAGGAGATCCGCAGCTCCCACGGCTGGGAGCTGCGCTACCCCGACGCCGTCGCGGCGTGGGTCGCGGAGACCGACGAGCTGACCGACACGCTGGTCATCGTCGAGGACGACGCCTACACGCCATGGCTGCTCGGCGGCTTTTTCGAGCGCGTGGAGGACTTGGAGTACCGCCGCTATGACGAGGGCGGCACGACCTACCTCTTCTTCGGCAGGCAGAGCGGCGCTCTGCGCGGCAACAAGCTGCTCGACCTGCCCGTCGGCGTCTGGCCCGAGCTGACGGCGCTGGCGGAGGCGCACGGGATGCAGGTCATCCCGCGCACGGAGACGGTGGACGGGCTCAACGGCGCGGCGTTCGCGCGGAGCTTCCTGAACGTGCTGGACGACTATCAGTCCCCTTACTTCCTCAACACCGGCGACTCCCTGCTCGGCTACGACGACGAGGCGGGCGAGACGCTGCTCAAGGACTATCTGCGCGAAACCGGCGTCGGCGTCGGGATGTTCGAGCAAAACGACCAGAGCGGCAACCTCGACTGGGACGGCTTCCCCGAGCTGCTCGAGGCGACGGGCTATCACGCCGTGCGGGCGTTCAACGAGTGGCCCTACATCCAGAACCGCTACGCCTACTGCGGCTACGAGGGGCCGGAGGAGATCACGAACTCCCTCTTCCGCGCCGTTGCCGAGCGCAACTGCAAGCTCGTGTATCTCACGATGATCCTCGAGCCCGACAACGACGTGAGCGTGGACGCCGACGAGAACGAGTGGACGTTTATCACCGACCCCGACGCCTACGCGCAGATGCTCGGCGACCTCGACGCGCGTCTTACGCGGCTGGGCTACGCGCACGAGACGGTGCGCGCGGCGGAGCTTGCGGCGCCGAGCGTTCTCTGGTGCGTGCTGGAGGGGATCGGCGCGGTCGCGGCGGCGGTGCTGCTGCTCGATGCGTTCTGCTTCCTCTCGGCGCGGACGCGGCGGCTGCTGCTGGCGGCGGGCATCGCGTTCATGGCCGCATACACGCTGCTCGCCCCCCGCGCGTCGCAGGTGCTTTTGAGCATGGCGGGCGGCGTCGTGATGCCCTCGCTCGCGGCGACGTGGCTCTGCCGCCGCACGGCGCGGCGGAGGCGGGAGGAGCCGGAGGCCGCGTTCGGCAAGCTGCTGGCGGAGACGCTCGGCACGCTCGCCGGCGCGTTCGCGCTCTCGCTCTGCGGCGCGCTGATGGCGTCCGCCGCGCTGTCCCAGCTCTCGTATATGCTCGAGATCGACCTCTACCGCGGCGTGAAGCTGATGCAGCTCATTCCCATCGGCGTGTTCGCGCTGGCGTACCTGCTGGTCTTCGCCTACGAGGAGACCGGCGCGAAGGCGGCGGTGCTCGCCCACGTCGGCGCGCGCGGAGAAAAGGGGCGCGCGCGGCGCTTCGCGGGCTATTTCGCGGAGGTCATGGAGCAGCCGATGAAGCTCGGCTGGATGGTCGCCGTCTTCGCGGTCGCGGTCGTCGGCGTGTTCGTGCTCGCGGCGGGCGCGTACTACCTCTACCGCACCGGCAACACGACCAACGTCTCTGCGCGCGAGCTGGCGCTGCGAAATTTGCTGGAAAACCTGCTCGTCGCCCGCCCGCGGACGAAGGAGCTGCTCATCGGGTATCCGTGCGCCATGCTCTTCGTCTGGGCGCTGCGGCGGCACATGAACTTCCTGCCGCTGCTCTTCGGCGGCGGAATGACCATCGGGCTGGTGAGCGTCGTGAACACGTTCCTGCACATCCGCACGCCGTTTTTGATGAGCCTCCTGCGCACCGGCTGGGGGCTGCTGTTCGGCGTGGTGATCGGCGCGGCGGCGGTCGCGGCGGCGGAGCTGCTGCTGCGCCTGCTCCGCCGCCGGTATAAGGGGTGAGGCGATGTACAACATCCTCATTTCCGGCTACTACGGCTTTGACAACATCGGCGACGAGTCCATCCTCCGCGCCGTGGTCAACGGCATCCGCGCGCGATTGCCCGACTGCGCGCTGACCGTGCTCTCCCACGACCCCGCCGCGACGCGCGAGAAGTACGGCGTGGAGGCGGTGGATCGGATGTCGCCGCTGGCGATCCTGCGCGCCATCCGGCGCTGCGATATGCTCATCTCCGGCGGCGGCAGCCTGCTGCAGGACGTGACGAGCAGCAAGAGCCTGCACTATTACCTCGCCATCATCCGCCTTGCCAAACGCTTTGGCAAAAAGGTGTTCATCTACTCGCAGGGCATCGGGCCCATCGACCGGAGCGCGAACCGCCGCGCGACCGCGCGGGCGCTGCGCCGCGCGGACGGCATCGTCGTGCGCGACGAACGCTCCGCGAACCTGCTCGAGGAGATCGGCGTGCCGCGCGAGCGCGTCGTCATCACCGCCGACCCCGTGCTGCGGATGCCGCGCGTGGACAAGAGCGCCGGCGCGGCGGCGCTCGCCAAGGCGGGGCTGCCGGAGCAGCGGAAGCTGACCGTCGGCTGGGCGATCCGCGAGCGGGACTTGACAAGCCCGTTTCTCGCCGAGGTCGAGGAGAGCATCCGCTGGCTCAAGGAGACCTGCGGCGCGGACTCCGTGCTGATCCCGTTCCACTATGAGGAGGACCTCGCGGCGTCCGAGGCGCTTGCCGCGCGGCTGCGCGGCGCGGCGGTCTGCCTGCGGGAGAAGTACCTCTCCGAGGATATGCTCTCCGTCATCGGCAACGTGGACGTGCTGGTGGGCGTGCGGCTGCACGCGCTCATTTACGCCGCGATCATGGGCGTGCCGATGCTCGGCGTGTCCTACGACCCGAAGTGCACGGCGTTCCTGCGCTCCGTCGGCATGGAGCCGCTCTCCACGAAGGCGGCGTTCACGGCGGCGGCGTTCGAGGAGCGGTTCCCCGCCGTTTTGGAGCAGGGGGAAGCCCAGACGGCGGCGGTGTCGGAGCGCGTCGCGGCGCTGCAGAGCAAGCTGAACGCGAACGAGGACATGATCTGCGCGCTGCTGGCGGCGGACGAAGCGCCCGCGCGGACGGCGGAGCCGCCCGCCGCGGAGCAGAGCGGCGCCCGCACGGCGGGAAGCTCCGACAGCGGCGCCCGCACAGCGGGCGCCATCGGTCTGGTGTTCCTGCTCACGGTGCTCGCGAAGCTCACGGGCATCGTGCGCGAGATGCTGCAGGCGAACTATTTCGGCACCGGTGCGGACGCCGACCTCTACACCGCCGCCTATAACTCGACCATCTACCTGTTCACGACCGTATGCTACGCGCTGTGCATCGCGGCGGTGCCGATCCTGACCAAGGCGTTCGCCAAGGGGCGCGAGCGCGGCTTCCGCGCGGCGGACAACCTGCTCACGCTGACGCTGCTCGGCTCCCTCGCGGTGCTGGGGCTGTGGCAGCTTCTGGCGTCCACGCCGCTGCTTCGCGCGATCTGGAAGAACGCGGCGGCGGCGGACTTGGGGCGGCTCACGCGGTACGTCCGCGTGATGTCGCTCGCGCTGCCCGTCGTGGCGGCGGCGTACCTGATGGTCGCGATGTTTCAGGCGATGGATCACTACACCCTGCAGGGCAGCATGAGCCTGCCGTACAACGTGTTCCTGTCGCTCTATATGCTCGCGGCGGGGGCGCGGCTGGGCATCGGCGGCGTCGTGGTCGCCTGCACGGCGGCGTGGCTGCTCCAGCTCGGCATGAGCGTCCCCTACGCGCGGAAGGAGCGGTACCGCTGGCGACCGACGCTCGACCTGCGCGTGGACTACATCGGCGACTACTTCAGGACCGCGGCGGTCACGGTGCTGACGACCTCGGTGTTCCTGTTCTGCTACCTGCTCGACACGTCGCGCGCGGCATCGTTCGACGGCGGCGCGGTCAGCGCGTTCTACTACGCCGACAAGCTCTTCACGCCGCTGACGACCACCGTGCTCTACAGCATCGGCGCGGTCGTGTTCCCGCGCTTCAACCGCGAGGTGGAGAACGCCGACGGCAAGGGCTACCTCGCCTATATCTGGAACGTGACGGAGAGCACGCTGCTGTTCATTCTGCCCGTGTGCGCGATGATGTGCGCGTTCGGCACGGACATCATCCGCGTCATCTTTGAAAGCGGCAGCTTCACGGCGGACTCCACCGCCGTCACGGGCGGCATCTTCATGATGTACGCCTTCGGTATGTGCGGATTTTCGGTGCTCGACCTGCTGGGCAAGGCGTACTACGCGATGCGCAAGACGCTCGTGCCGCTGCTGGTGAACGTCGGCATCCTGCTGGCGAACCTGCTGCTCAACCGCGTGTTCCACACGGGCGCGGGCATCGCGCTCGCGACCTCCGCCGCGCTGACGCTCGGCGCGGCGGCGATGGCGGCGCTGCTGTTCCGCGCGAGCGGCGCGCCGCGCTTT
>JAFSZQ010000018.1 GCA_017458885.1 Oscillospiraceae bacterium | reverse complement strand
GACTACATCGCCGCGGGCAGCGACGTGATCTACGCCAACACCTTCGGCGCGAACGCGCGCAAGCTCGCGCGCACCGGCTGGAGCGTGGGGGAGGTCGTCTCCGCCGCGATTCGGCTGGCGAAGGACGCCGCGGCGGGAACGGGCGTGAAGGTCGCGCTCGATATCGGTCCGCTCGGCGAGCTGCTCGAGCCGATGGGGACGCTGCCCTTTGAGCGGGCGTATGAGCTGTTCCGCGAGGTCGCCGTCGCGGGCGCGGCGGCGGGCGCCGATCTCGCGGTCATCGAGACGATGACCGACCTCTATGAGACCAAGGCGGCGCTGCTGGCGGTCAAGGAGAATACCAATCTGCCTGTGCTGGTCACCATGTCCTTTGAGGAGTCGGGCCGCACGTTCACCGGCTGCGCCGTCGCGTCGATGGCGCGGACGCTGACGGGGCTGGGCGCGGACGCGGTGGGGCTCAACTGCTCGCTGGGGCCGGACAAGCTCGCGCCGCTGCTGCGGGAGGTGTGCGAGAACACCGACCGCCCCGTGATCGCCAAGCCGAACGCGGGGCTGCCCGACCCCGTTGACGGGCACTATGATATGGACGCGGAGACCTTTGCCGCGGCGCTCGCGCCGACGGCGGAGGCGGGCGTGAGCCTGTTCGGCGGCTGCTGCGGCGCGGGGGTGGAGTACGTCCGCCTGCTCGCGGAGCGGGTGAAGGGCTCTCCCGCCGCGCCCCACGCCGCGCGGCGGGAGAGCTTCGTCTGCACGCCGACGCGCCCGCTGCCCATCACGGGCGTGCGCGTCATCGGCGAGCGCATCAACCCCACGGGCAAAAAGCGGTTCCAGCAGGCGCTGCTGGAGGACGACCTCGACTACATCGTGTCCGTCGCCGTGGCGCAGGAGGACGCGGGCGCGGACATCCTCGACGTGAACGTGGGCTACCCGGGCGTGGACGAGACCGCGATGCTCCCGCGCGTCGTCAAGGCGCTGCAAGGGGCGGTCGCGCTGCCGCTGATGCTCGACTCGTCGAACGCGGACGCGCTCGCGGCGGGGCTTCGCGTCTACAACGGCAAGGCGGCGGTCAACAGCGTCAACGGCGACGCCGCGGTGCTCGAGCGCGTGCTGCCCGTCGTGAAGAAGTACGGCGCGTCCGTCGTCGGTTTGACGCTCGACAAGAGCGGCGTGCCGCGGACGGCGGAGCAGCGGTTCGCCATCGCGAGGCGGATATTGGACGCCGCCCTTGCGTATGGCGTCGCGCGCGAGGACGTGTGGATCGACTGCCTGACGCTGACCGTCTCGGCGCAGCAGGAGCAGGCGCGCGAGACGCTCAAGGCGCTGCGCATGGTGCGCGAGGAGCTGGGGCTGCAAACGGTGCTGGGCGTGTCGAACGTCTCGTTCGGGCTGCCGAACCGCCCGCTCGTGACGCGCACGTTCCTTGTGGAAGCCCTGCACGCGGGGCTGACGCTGCCCATCCTCAACCCGAACCAGACCGAGCTGATGGACGCCGTCGCGGCGTACCGCGTGCTCTCCGGCGAGGACGAGGGCAGCCGCGCTTACGTCGAACGCTTCGCGGACTACGAGCCGCCCAAGGCGGGCGCGACGAACGCCGTCAGCCCGACGAAGAGAGCGGCGGGCGCGCAGCAGGCGGCGCTGACGCTGGACGACGCCATCGTGCGCGGCATGAAGGCGGAGGCGGCGGCGCTCGCGCGCGAGGCGCTGGAGCGCGAGGACGAGCTTTCGGTCGTGGACGGGCACCTGATCCCCGCGCTCGATCAGGTCGGCGAGGGCTACGAGGCGGGGCGGGTGTTCCTGCCGCAGTTGCTCTCGGCGGCGCAGGCGGCGCAGGCGGTGTTCGAGGTCATCCGCGAGAGCGCGGCGTCGCGCGGCGCGGCGAGCGTCAAGCGCGGAGCGCTGCTGGTCGCCACCGTGCGCGGCGACGTGCACGACATTGGCAAGAACATCGTCAAGACGGTGCTGGAGAACTACGGCTACGACGTGCTCGACCTCGGGCGCGACGTGCCGCCCGAGGCGGTCGCGGACGCGGTGCGGGAGAAGCGCATCCGCCTCGTGGGGCTGTCGGCGCTGATGACGACGACGCTCCCCGCGATGGAGGAGACGGTAACGCTGCTCCGCGCGCTGCCGGAGCCGCCGAAGGTGTTCGTCGGCGGCGCGGTGGTGACGCCGGACTACGCGCGGCGCATCGGCGCGGACTACTACGCGAAGGACGCCAAGGCGAGCGTCGAGGTGGCGCGGGAGGTGCTGGGATAGGGAAAAGGCAGCCGGTTGGCTGCCTTTTTCTTATCCTGCAATGAGCTTTCGGAGGATGCTTGCCGACAGGTCGGCGGTCTCCTGCTCGAATTTGTCGAAGGACGCGGGGGAGCTGCCGTCCGCGAGGTCGGAGATGGCGCGGAGCACGATGAACGGCACGCCCGCAAGCGCCGCAACCTGCGCGATGGCGCCGCCCTCCATCTCGGCGGCGAGCGCGCCGAACGTCTCCGCGAGGTCGCGCTTCGCCTCGGCGGAGGCGACGAACAGGTCGCCCGTGGCGATGCGTCCGGTCTTGACGCGCCGGGGGTCCAGCAGCGACGACGCGGCGGCGCGGAACGCCTCGATCAGCGTGTCGTCGGAGCGGAACACCGTCGGCGCGTCGCGGTGGCTTGGCTCGCAGAGGTTGCCGCGGGCGTAGCCGAAGGCGCGCACGTCGAAGTCGTGCTGCACCAGCTCCGTGCCGATGACCACATCCGCCACGGCGAGCCCCTCGCCGATGCCGCCGGCGATGCCGGTGTTCACGAGATAGTCGGGGCTGTACTTGTCTATTAAGATCTGCGCGCAGCGGGCGGCGTTGACCTTGCCGATGCCGCTTTTCACCAGCACGACGCGGTTCTCGCCCAGCGTGCCGCTGTAAAACGTGAGTCCCGAATACTCCATGGTTTCCGCGTCCGCGAGCGCGCCGCGCAGCCGCGCGACCTCGCTCTCCATCGCGCCGATGACGCCGAATGTCGCGTTATCCTTCATAGTCCAGCTTCTCCTCCGTCCAGCCGTTCAGCGTCTCGCACAGCGCCGCGGCGGCAGCCTTCGCGCCGGATAAGTCCTGATCGCGGTAGTTGCCGCACTGCGCCTGCGTCGCGCCTGGAATTTCGCCCTCCCACGCGGCGATGCGCGCGAAGCAGTCCCGCACGAGCGCGATCGCCTCCGCGTGGGATACCGTGTCGCGCGTGAGCAGGTAGAATCCTGTGCGGCAGCCCATCGGCCCCACATAGACGACCCGGTCGCCGACCGCGCTGTTGCGCGCGAGCGTCGCGAACAGGTGCTCGATGCTGTGCGCCGCGCCGGTGGAGAGATAGTCGCCCGCGTTGGGCTTCTTCATCCGAATGTCGTAGGTCACCACGTCGCCGTCCACACGGGAGACGTACATCCCCGGCTTGAGCGCGTCATGGTCGACGGTAAAGCTCGCGATGGTATCCAAGACCCTGCCCCCTTTGCGGCGGTTTTCCTATAAAATATACCAGAACCCGCGCCGCGTCAAGCTCTTGACATCCCCCGCGGCAAGTGCTATCGTGATTTGCAAATCAATCGCAATTCGGGGAGGCGGGGAACTTGTCCCAGTACATGACGCGCCAGCGCAAGGCGCTGCTGGACTATTTGAGCGCGCACGCCGACGAGACGTTTTGCGCGCGGGAGATCGCGGCGGCGCTCGCAGACGTGAGCGCAAGCGCGGTGTACCGCAACCTCGCGGCGCTGGAGGCGGAGGGCAAGCTGCGCCGCGTCGAGCGGAGCGGCGCGCGCGAGACGGCCTATCAGTACGTCGGCGCGGACGCGTGCAAGGGTTGCCTGCATTTGAAATGCAAGAAGTGCAACCGCACGTTCCATATGGACGCCGCCGGCGCGGAGGCGCTGCTCGGCGTGGTGGAGCGCGCGGAAGGCTTTGCCGTGGACAAGGCGGACACGGTGCTCTACGGCGTGTGCGAGCTGTGTCAGGACGATTGAAGCGTATGGAGAGAGCAAAACAGACCCACCCGTTCCCGCCGCTGTACGACGCGGCTTCGCGCGTGCTGATCCTCGGCTCGTTCCCGTCGGTCAAGTCGCGCG
>JAFSZQ010000147.1 GCA_017458885.1 Oscillospiraceae bacterium | reverse complement strand
TTCGGATCGCCGTGCCGCAGCTCCGTTTGGTCTTCTCCGTCTTGGGCGAGGACTCCGTCAGGTCGAAGAATGAGAAGCCGTAGCCGCCCAGTATCTCCTGCATCTCCGCGATCTCGGCGCGGGCGCGCGCGGCGGTGTCGTCGGCGGCGTCCGCCGCCTCCTCGCCCCTGCGCCGCGGCACCGCCAGCTCCACGCCGCCGCTCTCGTCCTCGTCGAGCGAGCCGTCGAACGCGTCGGGCGTGACCGCCAGCTCGTCGAAGCGCGACTGCGAACGCAGGTAGTCCAGCACGCGGCGCTTGATGACAATGGCGGCGAAGCCGCGGAACGAGCCTTTCCCGCCCTCGTAGCTCCGCACCGCCTCCGAAAACGCCAGCAGCGCAATGCTCCACTCGTCGTCGCTGTCGGTGACGTAGCGATGCACGGTCTCCGCCGCGCAGCGCAGGATGAAGGCGCGGTTCGCCTCGATGAGGTCGGCAAGCTTGTTCTCGTCCTCCTTCGCGAGGAGGACCTCCTGTTCCAGATCGTTCACGGTGCTTTCCCTTTCTCATATCATACCTATGGTATCATACCAGTTTTGCAGGGAAAGTCAAGCCGTGCTTACAGCGCCTCTTTTGCCGCGACGCGCCCGCAGACGATGTTCAGGTTGCCGTTGCGCTCGCGCAGGGCGTCGAGGAACGCCTTGGGCGCGGTCTCGCCGCGCAGCGTCACGCGGTAATCGAGCTCGTAGAGCGTGCCCATGTTGCTGGTCTTGACGCGCTCGAGGCTCCAGGACTTCGTGTACTGCTTCAGCAGGTCGTCGAACAGCCCCTCGTAGTCGAGGCTCTCGGGAATGGTGATCTTCAGCTCGCGCTCGCTCGCGCCGCTCTCACCGAAGCCCGCGGCGGTCAACGCGAGGGTGAAGAGCGCGGCGATGGCGAAGAACACGCCGGCGAGCGCGACGTAGCCCATGCCGGTCGCGAGCCCGAGCGCCATCGCGAGGAAGAGCATCGCGATCTCCTTCGCCGTGCCGGGCGCGCTGCGGAAGCGCACCAGCCCGAACGCGCCGGCGACGGCGACGCCCGCGCCGATGTTGCCGTTGACGAGCAGGATCACGAGCTGCACCACGGCGGGCAGCAGCGCGAGCGTGAGCGCGAAGCTCCGCGAATAGCGGCTCTTGTAGCCGTTCAGCAGCGCGACGCCGAGGCCGAGGATGAGGGACGCCGCGGTGCAGAGGAAAAACGTCGCGGTCGTAAACGAACCGTTGATGATCGAGTCAAGCACTGTAAAGAACCTCCTTTTGGGCGGCGGCGCGTTTGCCGCCGAGCACATATTGTTTGTAGTAAGCGCCGTATTTGGAAAAGGACGTGGGGAATATATCGTTTTCGGACAGCAGCCGCGCGAGCCACGTCGGCGCCGTGCCGGGAATTTTGATCTCCATCAGGTACAGCCCGCTCGGGAGCAGCGGCACGCCGTGGTCGCCGAGCCGCAGGTCCACGTCGACGTCGCGGGCGCGGAGGTTGGTGTCGAACGTCACGCGCAGCTCGCCGCCGTCCGCGGCGGCGTACGCCTCGCGGTCGTAGCCGATGAACGCCTTGGGCACGGGGCGGTAGAGCCGCAGGAAGTAGTCGATCTCGCGGGAGATCTGGCTGCCGTCGCCTTTGCGCGCGCCGTAGAGGTAGAGCGCCGCGTCCCGCATCTCCATCGTGATGCGCCGCTTGTATACGACGCCGTCGAACTTCTTTTTGATCTCGACGAACACCGTGTCGCGGCCGCCGGGCACGCCGTAGCTCCTCATGCGGAGCTTCTCCTTGTAGACGGGCTTTTCCAGCGACGCGCGGATGAGCTGGTAGTCGGGGGTGTCGTAGTAGACGTTGCCGATCGAGTAGCTGCCGTAGGCGTCGGGTACCATGTGTCCCCTCATGCCGTCGAGCATCGCCTCGTATTGCGTCCGCGTGAGCAGGTATTTCTTTTCGTAGCGTTTGAAGCAGCTCTGCACTGCGCCCATTGTCGCTTGCCTCCCTTCGGGGTTTCTACTATTCTATTCGGCGGGCGCGCGCGCGGAAATGGGGTCGGACGGGAAAATTTTTTCGCGCGAAAAAAGAAGGGCGGCCCTCGCCGTCCTTCCTTATATTATAGTATTCAGTCGATCGTCCCGCCGCCGACGACGCGCTCGCCGTCGTAGAACACGACCGCCTGCCCCGCCGTGACCGCGCGCTGCGGCGCGTCGAATTCCACCGCCGCCGTGCCGTCGCCGCGAACCGTCACGGTCGCCGCCGCCTCGGTCTGGGAATAGCGCGTCTTGGCGGTGCCGCGGAGCGGCGCCGCCGGCACCGGCTCGATCCAGTTCAGGCGCGACGCCGTCAGCGCGGACGTGTAGAGGTCTTCGTCGCCGCCGAGCAGCACCGTGTTCGCCTGCGCGTCCTTCGAGACGACGTACAGCCGCCCCGCCGCGCTCACGCCCAGCCCCTTGCGCTGCCCCGTCGTGTAGGCGGGCAGCCCGCGGTGCCGCCCGAGGACGTTGCCGCGCTTGTCCACGAAGTCGCCCGCGACCAGCTCCACGCCGCCGTACGCGCGCAGGAAGTTGACATAATCCCCGTCCGGCACGAAGCAGACGTCCTGCGAGTCCGGCTTGTCCGCGTTGGCAAGCCCCGCCTCCGCCGCCAGCGCGCGGACGGCGCTCTTGTCGTACTCCCCGACGGGCAGCAGCAGATGCGCGAGCTGCTCCTGCGTGAGCTGGTAGAGGACGTAGCTCTGATCCTTGCGCGGGTCTTTGCCGCGCAGGAGGCGGTACCGCCCGCCCTCGTGCGCGACGCGGGCGTAGTGCCCCGTGGCGATGTAGTCGTAGCCGAGCGCCAGCGCGCGGTCGAGCAGCGCGCCGAACTTGAGGCAGCGGTTGCAGTCGATGCACGGGTTCGGCGTGCGCCCCGCGCAATACTCCGCCACAAAGCGATCCATCACGTCGCGGGCGAACCGCTCCGTCTCGTTGAAAACGTAGAACCTCATGCCGAGGCGGTAGGCGGCGGCGCGCGCATCCTCCGCGTCGGCGAGCGAGCAGCAGCCGCCCTCCGCCGTCTCGCCGTCGTAGAGCTTGAGCATCGCGCCGTCGCAGTCATAGCCCGCGCGGCGCAGCAAAAGCGCGGCGGCGCTGGAATCCACGCCGCCGCTCATGGCGACCAGCACCCGCTTCGGCATGGATCAGTCCAAATACCGATGCGTGAACGCCGATGCGTCCAGCGCGTCAGAAAGCTCCATCAGCGTGCGGTTGAAGCCGCCGTCGTAGACGGTGCGCGGCTCGCGCAGCGCCACGCTCGCCGCGCGCTCGTTCGGCAGCGCCACGGTGAAGGTCGCGCCCTCGCCCTCGGCGGATTCGACGACGATGCTGCCCCCGTGCCCCTCCGCGATGCGGCGGCAGAGCGCAAGCCCCAGTCCCAGCCCGCCGGGCGGCGGATCCATCGCGTCGGTCGCGAGGAAGCGGTCGAACACGCTCTCCAGCTTGTCGGACGCGATGCCGCGCCCCGTGTCGGCGACCGACAGGTACACGCGCCGCTCCGTCACGCGGACGCGCACCGTGACCGTGCCGCCGCGGGGCGTGAACTTGAGCGCGTTGGA
>JAFSZQ010000146.1 GCA_017458885.1 Oscillospiraceae bacterium | reverse complement strand
GCGCGTCGCGCCCGCGGCGGCGGAACGCCGCGCCGCGCCGACAAAGCCGCGCTATCTCGACGAGTCGATGGACGTGACGCAGGGCAAGCTCGCGATGGGCTGGCGCGCCGCGACGGACGACCAGCACGCGATGCTGCTGGCGAACCTTGTCTTCGGCGGCTACAGCAACTCCAAGCTCTTCCTCAATGTGCGGGAAAAGCTGTCGCTGTGCTACTACGCCTCGTCCGCCTACCACCGCTCGAAGGGCGTGGTCACGGTGTCGTCGGGCGTGGAGTTCTCGGACTTCTTACGCGCACACGACGAGATCCTGCTCCAGCTCGACGCCGTGAAGCAGGGCGATCTCGAGCCGTGGGAGCTGGACGGCGCGAAGGGCGTGCTCATCAGCGCCGTGCGCTCGCGGGAGGACTCCGCCTCGCGCATGGAGGAGAACACGCTCGGTCAGGCGGCGACGGGGCTGTGGGAGACGGAGGAGGAGCTGATCGACGCGCTCGCCGCCGTGACGCCGGAGCGCGTCGCCGCCGCCGCGCGGAGCATGACGCTCGACACCGTGTATTTCCTCAAAGGGGAGGGCGAAAGCGATGGTCAAGACTGAATATCCGCGCATCGGCGAGACGGTGCTCTCCGAGACGCTCCCGAACGGGCTGCGCGTCTGCGTCGTGCCGAAACCCGGCTACCGCAAGCGTTACGCCTTTTTCGCCACGCGCTACGGCGGGATGGATATGCGCTTCCGGCTCCGCGGCGTCTGGCAGGATACGCCCGCCGGCATCGCGCACTATCTCGAGCACAAGATGTTCGACACCGAGGACGGCAACGCCCTGCAGACGCTCGCGCAAAACGGCGCGGAGCCGAACGCCTTTACCGCGAACTCGATGACGGCGTACTACTTCGACTGCACGGAGCGGTTCGAGGAGAACCTGCGCATCCTGCTCTCGTTCGTGTCCGTGCCGTATTTCACGCAGGAGAGCGTCGACAAGGAGCGCGGCATCATCGCGCAGGAGATCCGCATGACCGAGGACTCCCCCGACTGGCGCGTGTATAAGAACCTGCTCGCCTGCCTCTACGCGACCAACCCCGCCCGCGTGCCCATCGCGGGCACGGTGGAGAGCATCCAGGACATCACGCCCGAGACGCTCTACGCCTGCCACAAGGCGTTCTACGCGCCGTCGAATATGCTGCTGTGCGTCATCGGCGACGTGGACGCGGACGCCGTGCTCTCGCTCGCGCGGGAGGTGCTGCCGCAAGAGCGCGGCGCGGAGATCGCGCGCGACTACGGCGCGGCGGAAGCGCCCGCCGTGCATCAAAAGTCGATGGTCTGCCCGATGGAGATCGGGCAGACGCAGTTCCTGATCGGCTTCAAGTGCCCCGCGGGCGCGGACGGCGAGGCATTGCTGCGCCAGAGCCTCATCGGCGAGCTCGCCTGCGACCTGCTGCTCGGCGAGTCGTCCCCGCTGTACCTGCGGCTGTACGACGCGGGGCTGATCAACGGCAGCTTCGGCGGCGGCTTCGACCAGCTCCCGGGCGCGGCGTACCTCTACGCCGGCGGCGAGGGCAAGGACCCCGAGGCGGTCGCGCGCGCGATCGTTGACGAGGCGGCGCGCCTCGCGCGCGAGGGCGTGGACGAGGACTACTATCAGCAGATCCGCCGCGCGAACTTCGGCGCGTCGCTGCGCTCGCTGGGGTCGTTCGAGAACATCGCCGTCGGCATGGCGGACGGATATTTCCGCGGCTTCGACTCCTATCGCTTCCCCGAGGTCTACGACACGATCACGAAGGCGGATATCGAGGCGTTCCTGCGCGAAAACGTCGTGGAGGAACGCCGCGCGATCTCAATTTTGGTGCCGAAAGGAGACTCTGACACATGAACCTCAAGGACATCATCCCGGATACCTCGCCCATCGCGTTCCCCGGGCTGTTCGGGGACTGGCAGTTCACCGGCGGCGCCAAGGCGCTCGACGTCGGGCACGGCGTGTACTGGTACGGCGTGTTCATCGCCGTGGGGCTGCTGCTGGCGCTGTGGTTCTGCGCGAAGCGCGCGGAACGCTTCGCTCTGACCGAGGACAACGTGCTGGACGCGGTGCTCTGGTGCGTGCCGTTCGGCATCCTCGGCGCGCGGCTGTACTACGTCGTCTTCTACCTCGACTTCTACCGGAACGCCGACGGCTCGCTCGACTTCGCGAAGATGCTGCGCATCTGGGACGGCGGGCTCGCCGTCTACGGCGCGGTGCTCGCGGGCTGCCTGACCGTGTACCTCGTCAGCCGCGCGAAGAAGTTCTCCTTCCCCGCGATGATGGACGACCTCGTGCTCGGCGTGCTGATCGGACAGGTCATCGGGCGCTGGGGCAATTTCATGAACCGCGAGGCGTTCGGCGCGGTGACGGACGCGCCGTGGCGGATGCGCCTGTGGGCGGAGACGGGCGAGTTCTACGACGTGCACCCGACGTTCCTCTACGAGAGCCTGTGGAACCTCGCGGGCTTCCTGCTCCTGTGGCTGCTCGTGACGCCGCGCCGCCGCTTCGACGGCGAGAACTTCCTCTGCTACCTGCTGTGGTACGGGCTCGGCAGGCTGTGGATCGAGGGGCTTCGCGCGGACAGCCTGTACTTATTCGACGTCACCCTCTTCGGCGCGCCGGTGCGCGTATCGCAGGCGCTCTCGGCGGTGCTGGTCGTCGTCGCGGCGGCGGTGCTGGTTTCCCGTCTGCGGCGGGAAAAAACGCAATAAAAAGGACGGTTTCAAACACCGTCCTTTTTTATTGCTTCCCACGCCTCATCGAGACTGCCAAATATCCCCCAGCACCTCTCCCGCGCACGCGCGTCGGGCGGCACGAGGTCCGGGATCATCACCACGCGGCAGCGCGCGCGCCAGCCCGCCTCCACCCCGCTGTGGCTGTCCTCGAACACCCAGCACTCCGCCGCCCGAACGCCGATGCGCTCCGCCGCCAGCAGGAACACGTCCGGCTCGGGCTTGCTGTGCGCCGCCTCGCGCCCCGAGACCAGCGCGTCGAAGTACCCGTCGATCCCGCATACGCGCAGGTTGTGCGCGATCATCTCCATCGGGCTGCTGCTCGCCACCGCGACGCGATAGCCCGCCGCGCGCAGCCCCGCCAAGATCGTATGCACGCCGGGCTTGAGCGGTACGCCCCGCTCCTCCAGCGCGCGCACGCGCGCGGAGCACGCGCGCAGGATCGCCTCCGGCTCGTCGGTGCGGAAGTGCCGCGCGAGCACCGCGCGCGCCTGCTCGCCGCCCGTGCCGATGATCTCGCGCGAAAACGTCTCGCCCAGCGTCACGCCGCGCTCCGCCGCCAGAGCGCGCCACACGCGCTGCCAGACCTTTTCCGAGTCGATCAGCAGTCCGTCCATGTCAAAGATCGCGCCTTGCATCGTGCCTTCCCTCTCCCGTTCCGGTTTATTCGACATGATTATAGCGGATCGGCGGCGCTTCGGCAAGCGCCGGTTATTGATATTGTTGAATTGCCTTATTATTTTGTTTTATTTTACAAAGATGCGCGTTTCCGATAGAATATCAAAGATTTTGGCGCAACGCGCATCGAAGGAGAAAATCGGCAAAATGGAAAACAAACGCGCCCAATGGGGCAGCAAGCTCGGCTTCATCCTCGCCGCCGCGGGCTCCGCGATCGGTCTCGGCAACATCTGGAAATTCCCCGGCAAGGCATTCGAGGGCGGAGGCGGCGCGTTTTTGCTGATGTACCTGCTCATCGTGCCGCTGCTCGGTATGCCGGTCATGCTCTCGGAACTGTCCGTCGGGCGCGCGAGCCAGTCCAACGTGGTGGATGCGTTCAAGAAGCTCGGGCACAAGGGCTATAGCTGGGTCGGCTGGATGGGCTGGACGGTCGCGTTCATCATCACCTGCTACTACTCCCACGTCGGCGGCTGGGTGCTGCGCTACGTCGCGAGCTACGTCGTCGAGCCGCGCAGGGTCTACGGCGACCCGCTTGGCTACTTCTACGGGATGCTCGGCTACGACCCCGCCGCGGACGCGACGTTCATGCCGTGGACGGTCATCCTGTTTGCGTTCCTGTTCCTCGCCATCTGCGCCGTCGTCATCATCAAGGGCGTCGAGGGCGGCATCGAGAAGTTCAACAAGGTCGGTATGCCCGCCCTGTTCGTCATCCTCGTCATCCTGTTCGTCCGCGCGGCGACGCTGCCCGGCGCGGGCGAGGGCATCCGCTATATGCTCTCGCTCGACTGGGGCAAGGTCACGCCGCAGACGTTCCTCATCGCGCTCTCGCAGGCGTTCTACTCCCTGTCGCTGGGTATGTCGATCATGGTGACCTACGGCTCCTATCTCCCCAAGGAGGAGAACATCGGGAAGAACACCTTCCTCGTGTGCACGATGGATACGCTCGTCGCGGTGCTGGCGGGCTTCATCGTCGTGCCCGCCGTGTTCGCGACGCTCGGTCCCGACGGCGTGGGCAAGGGCGGCGGCTTCGCGTTCGTGTCGCTCGCGGGCGTGTTCGAGCATATGCCCGGCGGCGCGTTCTTCGGCTTCCTGTTCTACCTGCTGCTCCTGTTCGCGGCGCTCACGTCCACGGTCTCGCTGATCGAGGGCATCGTCGCGTTCCTGACCGAGCGCAAGGGCTGGCGGCGCACGCCGACGACCATCGTCACCTGCGCGATCCTGTTCCTCATCGGCTGCCTTTACACCTGCTCGCAGGCGGCGTTCCCGCTCAAGGGCGTGTGGTTCGACTTCGCCAACGGCGTCACGTTCCCGCCGCTGTGCGACGCGATGGAGTTCCTCACCGACCGCATCATGATCCCGCTGTGCGCGCTTGGCACCTGCTTCTTCGTCGGCTGGGTGTGGAAGCCGGAGAGCGTCGTTGCCGAGGTGGAACGCTGCGGTGTGAAGTTCAGGCTGGTGCGGACATACAGTTTCCTGATCCGCTTCGTCGCGCCCGCCGCGATCGTCGCGATCCTGCTGGTGAGCCTGCTCACGGGCACGACCTTGAGCTGAACCCAGCCAAAACCGTCAGAAAGGTGGCAGCGCCATGCCGGAGACAAACGAGCTTTCGCGTCCTAATTTTCACGCGGTCAAGGTCATTGGGCACCGCAGTCCCGACACCGATTCGATCTGCGCCGCCATCGCGTACAGCCGCCTGAAAAACGCCGTCGATCCGGCGCGCTCCTACAAGCCGTGCCGCGCGGGGCAGCTCAACCGCGAGACGCAATTCGTGCTGGAACGCTTCGGCGCGGAGCCGCCGCAGCTCTATGCCGACGTCAGCGCGCAGGTGCGCGACGTGGACATCCGCCTCGCCGAGGGCGTGGACGGCGGCATGAGCCTGCGTCAGGCGTGGGAGCGGATGCGCGACCAGAGCCTCGACACGCTCTGCGTGGTGGACGGCGAGAACCGTTTGCAGGGGCTCATCACGCTCAAGGACGTCGCCACCGCGAACATGGACGGCGTCGATCCCTACGTCCTCGCGCAGGCGGAGACGAGCTACGAAAACGTCATCGAGACGATCGGCGGCACGGTGCTCGTCGGCGATCCCGCGGGCAAGACCGTGCAAGGGCGCATCATCATCGGCGCGGGCAACTCGGAGATGATGGAGCGCGCCATCAAGAAGGGCGACGTCGTCATCGTCAGCAACCGCAGCGAGAGCCAGCTCACCGCCATTGAGATGGAGGCGGGCTGCATCGTGGTCGGCATGGACTCCAAGGTGTCCAAGACCATCCGTATGCTGGCGGAGGAAAACGACTGCCTCATCATCAGCACGCCGCTGAACACCTACGCCACGGGACAGATCATCCCGCAGGCGGCGCCGATCCGCTACTATATGCTCAAGGACGGTCTCATGACCTTCGACCTCAACACCTCGGTCGAGGCGGCGACGAAGATCATGGGCAGCGTGCGCCACCGCTATTTCCCCGTCCTCGGGGACGACGGGAAGTACCTCGGCGTCGTGTCCCGCCGCAACCTGCTGAATCTGCACAAAAAGCAGCTCATCCTCGTCGATCACAACGAGAAGGCGCAGGCGGCGGAGGGTCTGGAGGACGCGGAGGTGCTGGAGATCATCGACCACCACCGCATCGGCGCGCTGGAGACGGACAACCCCGTGTACTTCCGCAATATGCCGGTCGGCTGCACCTGCACCATCATCTGCCAGATGTACGAGGAGGCGGGCGTCGCCATCGACGCGCAGACCGCGGGGCTGATGCTCTCCGCCATCCTCTCCGACACGCTGATGTTCCGCTCCCCGACCTGCACGCCGCTCGACGAGCGCGCGGCGCGGCGGCTGGCGGAGCTCGCGGGCGTCGACCTCGAAGCCTACGCCGACGAGATGTTCGAGCACGGCGGCGACATCAGCGGCGAGACGCCGGAGCAGATCTTCGCCACCGACTACAAGGTATTTGCCAGCGGGCGCTTCCACTTCGGCGTCGGGCAGGGCAGCTACATGAGCGAGAAAAACCGCCGCGCGGCGGAGGCGCTGGTGGGCCCCTACCTCGAGACCGCGCGGGTGAAGCAGGGGCTGGACTTCGTGTTCTACCTGTTCACCGACGTGCGCGGCGCGTTCAGCGAGGTGCTGATGGCGGGCGAGGGCGCGGAGCAGGCGATCGCGCGCGCCTTCGGCGTCGCCGCGGCGGAGCGCGCCGCGACGCTGCCGGGCGTTTTGAGCCGAAAAAAGCAGTTCGTTCCGGCGCTGATCGACACACTCAAGCACGAGGGCAACGCATAAAACGCATAAAAAAACGGACGGCTTTCGCCGTCCGTTTTTTATGTCACGCGATGCGCACCGCGCCGACGTAATTGCGGTCGTAATAGCTCTCGGACAGGCTGTTCGTGCGCACCTGCCCGACGCTGTAGCGCGCGTGGATGATCTGTCCGTTGCCGATGTAGAGCGCGGCGTGGTTGATGCGCCCGCCCGCGCCGGAACTGGTGAAGAACACCAGATCGCCTGGCTGGAGGTCGCTGCGCGCGACCTTGACGCCGCCGGCGTACTGCCCCGCCGCCGTGTGCGGGAGCGAGTAGCCGAACTGCCGATAGAGATAGCTCGTGAAGCCGGAGCAGTCGAAGCCGCTCGGGGACGAGCCGCCGTAGACGTAGCGCGTGCCGAGGTACTGCCACGCCAGCGCGACGACCTGCGCGCCGACGGCGGAGTCCGGCACGCTGCCGCCCACAAAGACATAGTCTCCGCGGACGTAGCCGGTCTTGCCGTCGAAGCTCACGAGATACCAGCCGTTCTCCTCGCCGAGGATCGCGACGGTCTTGCCCGCGGAGACCTGCGCGACGCGCGCGAAATCGGTGCCCGCGCCCGCGCGGACGTTGACCGTGCCGCCGGTGATGACGCCGCTCTCCGCCGCTGTGGAGCTCTCCGTCGCGGCGGCCTCCGCCGCGGAGCTGCCCTCCGCCGCTTCGGCGGCGAGGAGCGCGTCCAGCGCGCCCGCGTCCGGCGCGACGTAATCGCCGAGGATGTAGCCGGTCTTGCCGTCGAACGCGACGCGGAACCAGCCGCCCTCCTCCGCGAGCAGCGCGACGCGCTTGCCCGTGCCGACCTGCGCGACGCGGCTGTAGTCCGTGCCGGGGCCGGAGCGCACGTTGACGTTGCCGCCGCCGGTGACGGTGCCGTTGGGCGCGGGGCTGTCCGCCGCGACGTAGTCCTTGAGGATATAGCCCGTGGAATCGCCCCACGAGACCCGATACCAGCCGTTCTCCTCGCCGAGGATCGAGACGGTCTTGCCCTTGGCGAGCTGCTCGACCCTGTCGTAGCCCGTGCCCGGGCCGGAGCGCACGTTGACCACGTCGCCGGTGACGACGCCGCTCTCCGCGGCGAGCGCGCCGAGCGTCAGCGCGCAGACGGCGAGCGCGCCGAGCGCGATATTGCGTATCTTTCGTATCAGCATGGCCGCTTACATTTTGCCGGAGAGGGCACGATCCAGCCAGATCGTGGCGAACTCCATCGCCTCCGCCATGCTGCCCTTTTCGGTGCTGCGCACCACGCGGTCGCGGGACTTGAGGTTGGGGCTGGTGAGCTGGAGCTGGATGGACACGCGCTTGGCAAGCGTGATGTCCTGCAGCGGCTCGGTGTCGAGCACCTGCATCATCACGATATACTTATCCGCCATCGAACCGTAATATATAAGGTTCTCCGCGCGGCGCAGCGGATGCCCGTTGTACATCAGCCCTTCCTGTTTCTTCTCTGCCATTGGGGTACACTCCTCGGTTACAATTTGTAACCTGTTTAGCACATCTTGGCAGCCGTGTCAACCAAAAATAAACCGCCGCTCCCACGCGGAGCGGCGGTTTTGCTTTTTTATTTTCCCAGATAATTCCGCACCAGCACCTGCAGCAACTCGTCGCGATCCAGCTTGCGGATCAGCGTGCGCGCCTCGCGGTGGCTCGTGATGTAGGTCGGGTCTTCGGACAGGATATAGCCCACGAGCTGATTGACCGGATTGTAGCCCTTCTCCTCCAGCGCGGCGTAGACCGTCGTGAGGATGTGGTGTATCTCGGCGTCCTTCTCCAGTACGGCGTCGAATTTGCGGGTGAACTCGTCCATGTCGAAACCCCTCCTTTTGTGGATAGTATACCGTATCCGCGGCAAAAAGTAAAGCCCTTTGCCGCATCTGTTACAAAACCGTAATATATGTTCCGCGTCAGCGCAATCTCGCGCCGAACTGCTCCGAAAGCGCGGCGACGATGCGCTGCATCGCCGCGTCCGCCTCCTCGCTCGTGAGGCTGCGGTCGTCCGCGCGGAGCACGAGCGAAAACGCCACGCTCTTGCTGCCCGCGGGGATGCCCGCGCCGCGGTAGACGTCGAACAGCGCCGCCTCGCGCAGGATCTCGCCCGCGGCGGCGCGGATGCACGACTCCAGCGCGCCGACCGTCACGCTCTCGGCGCAGACGACGGCGACGTCGCGCGTCGCGGCGGGGAATTTCGGCAGCGGGCGGTACTCCGGCTTGCCGCCGCGCGTTTCGTACAGCGCGTCGAACTTGAGCTCCGCCGCGTAGACCTCGGTCTCGACGCCGTAGTTCGCGCACACCAGCGGATGCACCTGCCCGAACACGCCGAGCCGCGTCTCGCCCGCGTAGACCTCGGCGCAGCGCCCGGGGTGATAGGCGGTGTTGTCGGCGCAGGCTTCAAAGCGCACATTGGAAATGCGCGCCGCGCGCAGGATCGCCTCGACCGCGCCCTTGAACGCGAAGAACTCCACGTCGCCGTACGCGCCCAGCGCGAGCACCTTCGGCTCGTCCGCGAGCCCGTCCGCGCGCGGCAGATAGACCTTGCCCAGCTCGTAGAGCCGCGCGGACTTGTTGCGGTAGTTGTAGTTGCGCGAGACGATCTCGAGCATACTCGGCAGGATCGTCGTGCGCAGGATGGACGTGTCCTCGCCCAGCGGGTTGCGGATCTTCAGGCTCGCGCGCAGCGGGCTGTCGTCGGGAAGGCGGATCTTGTCGTAATACGAGGGGCTGACGAACGAGTAGGTGATGATCTCGTCATAGCCCAGCGCGCGGCAGGACGCGCCGAGGGCGCGCTCAAACCGCTGCGTCTCGGTGAAGCCGCCGCGCGTCGTCTCGCCGCGCGTGAGCGTGTTCGGGATGTTGTTGTAGCCGTAAAAGCGCGCGACCTCCTCCGCGAGATCGCACAGCGCCCGCACGTCGCCGCGCCACGAGGGCACGAGCACGTCGGCGGCGCCGTCGGGGGCATCGCCGGCGGCGGCGCGGATGCCCACCCGCGCGAGGTAGCGATACTGCTCCGCGGCGGGGATGTCCGTGCCGAGGAAGGCGTTGACCTTGTCCGGCTCCATGCGGATAACCGTCGGCTCCGGCGGGTTCGGGAACACGTCGATGACGCCGTCCACGACCTCGCCCGCGCCGAGCAGCTCCACCAGCTCGCAGGCGCGCTCGACGGCGGGCAGCGTGTTTTGCACGTCCAGCCCCTTCTCGTAGCGGCTCGAGGCGTCGGTGCGCATCCCCAGCGCCGTCGCGGTGCGGCGGACGCTGACGCCGTCGAAGTTCGCGCTCTCGAAGAGCACCATCGCCGTGTCGCCGACGATCTCGCTGTTCGCGCCGCCCATCACGCCCGCGACGCACACGGGCTTGTGCTCGTCGCAGATGCAGAGCATATTCGGGTTCAGCGCGTGATCCCTGCCGTCGAGCGTTTGGATGCTCTCGCCGTCCTTCGCGGTGCGGACGACGACGTGCCCGCCGTCCACGCAGGAGAAGTCGAACGCGTGCATCGGCTGCCCGTATTCGAGCATGACGTAGTTCGTGATGTCAACGATATTGTTGATGGGGCGCATCCCCGCGGCGCGGATGCGCTCGCGCATCCACAGCGGCGAGGGCGCGATCTTCACGTTCTTCACGAGCCGCGCCGTGTAGCGCGGACAGAGCGCGCTGTCGGCGACGTCGATCCGCGCATGGTCGCGGATATTGCCGCCGGCGGCGGCCTTGACGCTCGGCGTATGCAGCTTGAGCGGGCGCTCGAACGTCGCGCTCGCCTCGCGGGCAAGCCCGATGACGGAGAGGCAGTCGGGGCGGTTCGGCGTGATCTCGAACTCGACCACGGTATCGTTATAACCGATCGCCTTGGTAATGTCCTCGCCGGCCTTCAGCCGCTTCGCCGCGAGGTCGGGGTCGCGGTTGAGGAGAAAGAGCCCGTTTTCCGTATTGTGCGGGAAGTCGTGGTCGGTCAGCCCCAGCTCCTGATACGAGCAGCACATACCGTTCGACGCCACGCCGCGCAGCGCGCCCGCGGCGATGGTCTTGCCGTCCGGCAGCGCCGCGCCGTCGAGCGCGACGGGGACGAGGTCGCCGACGCGCTGGTTCTGCGCGCCGGTGACGACCTGAATGGGCTTATCCTGACCGACGTCGATCTGGCAGACCCACATATGGTCGCTGTTTTCGTGGCGGGTCATCTCCAAAATCTTGCCGACGACGACGTTTTGGATCTCCGCGCCCTCGCGGCGGACGGTCTCGACCTTGGAGCCGGAGAGCGTCATCTCGTCGTTGAACGCCTTGTCGCTCACGTCCGTCAGATCGACGAACTCATGCAGCCAGTTTCTGCTCAAGTCCATGGTAAACGCCCTCCTTCCTCAAAACTGCTCCAGAAACCGCACGTCGTTCTCGAAGATGAGACGCAGGTCGCTGATCTTGTACTGTCCCAGCGCGAGGCGCTCCAGCCCGAAGCCGAACGCCCAGCCGGAGTAGACCTTGGAGTCGATGCCGCAGCCCTCGAGCACCTTCGGGTGGATCATGCCCGCGCCCAGCACCTCGATCCAGCCCTCGCCCTTGCAGGTCGGGCAGCCCGCGCCGTGACACTTGTAGCACTGGATGTCCATTTCACAGCTCGGCTCGGTGAACGGGAAGTGGTGCGGGCGGAAGCGCGTCACGGTGTCCGCGCCGTAAAGCGAGCGGACGACGGTGTTGAGCGTGCCCTTGAGGTCTGCCATCGTGATGCCCTTGTCGATCGCCATGCCCTCGATCTGGTGGAACATCGGCGAGTGCGTCGCGTCCACCTCGTCCTTGCGGTAGACGCGCCCGGGCGCGATCATGCGGATCGGCAGCGGGCGGGTCTCCATGGCGTGTATCTGCATGGGGCTGGTCTGCGTGCGCAGCAGGATCGAGCTGTCGTCGGTGAAGTAGAACGTGTCCGTCCACTCGCGGGCGGGGTGCCCCTCCTCGACGTTGAGCTTGGTGAAGTTGTACTCGGCAAGCTCCACCTCGCGATCCTCGATGATCTCAAAGCCCAGCCCGATGAAGATGTCCTCGATCTCGTCGAGCACCTGATACATCGGGTGGCGCTTGCCGAGCTTGCGCGGCGCGCCCGGGATGGTCACGTCCACGGTCTCGGCGAGCAGCCGCGCCGCCATCGCGCGCCGCGCAAGCTGCTCGGCACGCGCCTCGATCGCGGCTTCCAATTTTGCGCGCACGTCGTTGGCGAGCTGCCCGACGACGGGGCGCTCCTCGGCGGAGAGCTTGCCCATCTGCTTCAAAACGGCGGTCAGCTCGCCCTTCTTGCCGAGGTACTGGACGCGCAACGCCTCCAACTCCTCCGCCTTGTCGGCGTTTTCCATCGCCGCGACCGCCGCCGCGCGGATCGCTTCCAGCTTCTCTCTCATATCGCCTCTCCTTTTGTGGAAATCGATTTGCACAAATAATCTTTATATCATACTCAAAATCCGCTTGCAAGCGGTATTTTTGCTTCGCGGACGCGAAGCGGGCGTTGCAAACTCCGCCGCGCTGTAGTATAATCGCCCCGATGCGAAACGCTAGGGATGGAGAACAGGGTATGCGAAACACGTTTCAGGGCACGGAAACCTACGTCGCCTCGCCGGAGTTGCTCGGCGCGGTGAACATCGCGACGGCGCTGGAAAAGCCGCTGCTCGTCAAGGGCGAGCCGGGCACGGGCAAGACCATGCTCGCGCAGGCGGTCGCCGAGGCGCTGGGCAAAAAGCTCGTCATCTGGAGCGTCAAGTCCACGACCAAGGCGCAGGACGGGCTGTACGTCTACGACGTGGTGCAGCGGCTCTACGACAGCCAGTTCGGCAGCGCGGGCGTGGACGACGTGGCGAAGTACATCAAGCTCGGCAAGCTCGGCGAGGCGTTTTCCGCCGAGGAGCAGGTCGTGCTGCTCATCGACGAGATCGACAAGGCGGACCTCGAGTTCCCGAACGACCTGCTCTGGGAGCTGGACAAGATGGAGTTCTACGTCCCCGAGACGAAGGAGACGGT